>CAIYES010000543.1 GCA_903925275.1 uncultured Bacteroidales bacterium | reverse complement strand
CTCCAGCAGAGCTCACGTCCTGTTCAGATTTATCATACAAAGTTAAATTATTTAAAAAATAAATCGCCAGCCTCTTGTTTTACAACATAGAAGGGGGCAGGGGGAGAGGTCATAAAAAATTAAATAAATAAATAACATAATGGATTACAATTTCCCGGAAATCGAAAAAAAATGGCAGAAATACTGGGTGGATCATAAGACCTTTAAAACGGAAAATAATTCATCCCGGCCAAAATATTATGTGCTCGACATGTTTCCTTACCCTTCCGGTGCGGGACTGCATGTGGGCCATCCGCTGGGATACATTGCCTCCGACATCTATTCCCGCTACAAACGGCTGAAAGGCTTCAATGTGTTGCATCCGATGGGATATGATGCGTATGGTTTGCCAGCCGAACAATATGCTATACAAACCGGAACCCACCCTGCCGTGACAACTGAAAAAAACGTGTCCCGCTACCGCGAGCAGATGGACAAGATCGGGTTCAGTTACGACTGGGATCGTGAAGTGAAAACCTGTGATCCTGATTATTACAAATGGACCCAATGGGCATTTATTCAACTTTTCCATCACTGGTATAACAAAAAAAACCAAAAAGCAGAGCCAATTGCCGGTCTGTTATCTGTTTTTGAAACAGTGGGCAATGCCGGGGTGAATGCTTCCATGACACAGAACTGGTTCAAAGATGTGGCGAAAAAAGATGCCTCCTTCGGGGCAAAATGGAATGGCATTTTTTCAGCCGTACAATGGAGATCATACACAGAAAAACAGCAGCATGAAATTCTGATGAATTACCGCCTCGCCTACCTTTCGGATGCCGTGGTAAACTGGTGCCCCGAACTGGGCACGGTGCTTGCCAACGACGAAATAGCCAATGGCTTTTCGGTACGCGGCGGTCACCCGGTCGAACGCAAACTGATGCGGCAGTGGTTTCTGCGCATCACTGCCTATGCAGAGCGGCTGCTCAATGGTCTTGACTCGGTCGACTTCTCCGATTCGCTCAAGGAGATGCAGCGCAACTGGATCGGCCGGTCGCAGGGTGCCGGGATTTATTTTCCCATCAAGGACTCCGACCTCAGCCTGAGCATTTTTACCACCCGGCCCGATACCATCTTTGGATCAACCTTCATGGTGCTGGCCCCGGAACATGAATTGATTTCGAAAATTACCAAACCCGAGTGCAAAGAAACCGTTTTGCAATATATTCACACTGCCATGAACCGATCTGAACGCGAACGGATGGCTGATGTAAAAAAGGTGACCGGTGAATTTACCGGTGCGTATTGCCTCAACCCGTTCAATGGCAAACCTATCCCGATTTGGGTGGCCGATTATGTGCTGGCCGGTTATGGAACAGGCGCAATCATGGCGGTGCCAGCCCACGACAGCCGCGACTATGATTTTGCAAAACACTTCGGACTTCCCATCGTTGAAGTAGTTTCAGGAGGGGATATCTCCGAAAGCTCCTACGATGGCAAGGAGGGAACGCTGATCAACTCTGATTTTATCAACGGCCTGCAGGTAAAAGAGGCCATAAATAAAGTGATTCAAAGGGTAAACGAGATGGGCATCGGAAAAAGTACCGTCAACTTCCGCCTGCGTGATGCCATTTTCAGCAGGCAACGTTACTGGGGCGAGCCATTCCCGGTTTACTTCAAGGATGGCATTGCACATACCTTGGACGTAAGTGAACTTCCGCTCCGGCTACCCGAAGTGGATGCCTATTTGCCCACCGAAACAGGAGAACCTCCGCTGGCCCGCGCAAAAAATTGGACAACCAAAGAGGGCTACCCGCTCGAAACCAATACCATGCCTGGTTTTGCAGGTTCCAGCGGCTATTACCTCCGATACATGGATCCACGCAACAATAAAGAATATTTCTCAAAAGAGGCCGTGAGCTATTGGCAGGATGTCGATCTTTATATAGGCGGCGATGAACATGCCACCGGTCACCTGATCTATTCCAGATTCTGGAATAAATTCCTTTTCGACATCGGAATGTCAGTAAAAGAAGAGCCTTATAAAAAACTGATCAACCAGGGAAAAATCCAGGGAAGATCAAACCTGGCATACCGGATAAAAGGAACAAACACATTTGTTTCCCTTGGGCTGAAAGAGCAGTATGAAACCGTCGAAATTCATGTCGACGTGAGTATGGTTGAGAACGATATCCTCGACACCGGGGCATTCCGTTCCTGGCGCCCCGATTTATCCGCTTCGGAATTTATCCTCGAAGATAACAGATACCATTGCGGATATGCTGTTGAAAAAATGTCAAAGTCGCTTTACAATGTGGTCAATCCCGATTTCCTGATCAGTAAATACGGTGCAGATACCTTTCGGTTGTATGAGATGTTCCTTGGCCCGCTTGAACAGTCGAAACCATGGGATACCAACGGCATCGAAGGGGTGTTCCGGTTTATTCGCAAATTCTGGCGGTTATACCACGATGAGCACAATAATTTTGCTGTTTCAGATGAGGCACCTGTGGCTGCCGAATTGCGGATACTTCACAAAACCATTAAAAAAATTCAGGAAGATATCGAACGGCTTTCGTTCAACACCGCCGTTAGCACCTTTATGATCTGTGTAAACGAACTAACCGACCTGAAATGCAACAAACGCAGCATCCTCAGCGACCTTGTCGTACTCATGGCATCTTATGCGCCCCACATCGCCGAAGAATTATGGAGTCTGCTTGGAAATACCGGAAGCGTTTCGGGGGCCATCTTCCCGGAATTCAAACCGGAATATCTTGTCGAAAATACTTTTGAGTATCCTGTTTCGTTTAATGGTAAGACCCGTTTTAAACTTGAGCTTTCTGCCAATCTTACTGTTCCTGAGATCGAAAAAGCAGCGTTGGAAGCCAAAGAATCTGAAAAATGGTTGCAGGGAAAACCACCAAAAAAGGTCATCATCGTGCCGAAAAAAATTATCAACATCGTTTTACAAGGATGAGAATAATCGCGCTGATTGCTACTCTTATTTTCACTTTTCTCTTTTCACCATTCACTTCGTTTGCCCAGATATTTAAGCCCGCGAAGAACGAAGCTTTTGTCAGAGGTGAACAACTGAAATTCCGCGCATATTACGATTCATATGTAACCGGGAAGGTAAATGCCGGCATTGCCACGCTCGAGGTAGACCAGTCCAAACAGCAGATCGATGGCCGTGCTGTGTACCATGTCATCGGAAAAGGGTATTCCAAGGGAGCATTCAACTGGTTTTTTAAAGTTGACGATCGTTTTGAATCCTTTATCGATGAGGAGTATCTGATCTCCTGGTCATTCATCCGGCGCACACATGAAGGGAAATACAGCTACAGCGATGATGTGAAATTTAACCAGTACTCAGGAACAGCACTCAGCACAAGAGCCAATAAAAAGATTCCTGCCGGGACCCAGGATATACTTTCAGCGTTTTTCTACGCCCGTACCATCGACCTGTCAAACATCAGCCCGGGTCAGAATATTCCAATTACCTTCTATTTGGACGACTCACTGTACATTTCACAAATTCAATTTGTGGGAAAAGAAGAAGTCGCCATTGAACTCGGGACTTTCCGCTGTCTCCGTTTCAAACCCATGGTCGCCACCGGAACTGTTTTCAGTCAACAATATCCCATGGATTTGTGGATCACGGATGATAAAAACCACCTGCCGATACTCGCCAAATCGGCCGTGATCGTGGGTTCAGTCAAACTGGAACTGATAAGTTATTCCGGACTTGCCAATCCTCTGGAGTCGCTGTTGACAAAGAAGAAATAAATTTTCAACGGCACAATCTTTGCTCCATTGGGCAATTTCTCTAATATTGTATTTGAATCATTCCAAAAACTATCATTGCCATGAAAATTAAAGTTATTTTAATTCTGGTTCTTTCAATTTTTACCCTGATCATTTCATCCGGTTTACCCGTCATAGCATTTGCCGGGGCTCAAAGTCAAAAAGCCTCAAGGCCTCAAGACCGTCAATTCCAAAATTCACCGTCTCATCGGTCCACCAGTTCACCAGTTCACCAGTTCACCATTTTTTGGAAACAGGTCGATTCCCTTTCAAACCTGGGTCAACCTCAATCGGCTCTCGATATCGTCAATAAAATATATGCCCAGGCCAAAGCTGAAAAGAACGATCCGCAAGTGATCAAGGCCATCATTTACAGGATTCGCCTCAATTCTGATTTTCAGGAAAATTTTCTGGCAAAGACCATCCAAACCCTTCAAAAAGAAATCTCCATTTCCGGGAAACCTTCCCGGCAAATCCTCCAATCCATTCTGGCAGAAGTATATTGGAAATTTTATCAGAATAATCAATACCGGTTTCACGATCGCACACAGGTAAAACCCAATGCTCCCGATAGTATTGAGACCTGGGATTTAAAAACAATTACCGCCACCATTTCCCGTACTTACCTGTTGTCGCTCGAAAACTCTGACACCTTAAAAAGCATCCCGATTGGTAAATTTGATGCCATTGTTGACTGCGAAACCTTTGATTTAAAAAAACCGGCGGCACAATTTGCCACCGCTGCAAAATTCTATCCGACGCTTTATGATTTCCTGACTGGCCGCGCCCTTGATTTTTTCACTGCAAACAATGGGATCGACATCTTTTTTGGCCAACATTTTGAGGTCGACCGGTCCGGTTATTTTGACCAGACCACCAATTTTATATACAGTACACTGAGGGCGCCGGTCGACTCCGCGTCGCCAAAAAGTCTGGCATTGCACATTTTTTGTGACCTCGCTGCATTTCACCTCCGGGATAAAGATCCCCGCGCCCTGATTGATGTTGAATTGAAACGTTTGGGATTCGTACATGATGCGTATGTACTTCCCAAAAAAGACAGTCTTTACCTTGATGCATTGCAGCAACTCGAAAAAACACACATTGCTTCTCCCTGGTCGGCAAGTATTTCTTATACCATGGCCGAATTCCTCAACAACCAGGGCCAGTTTTACAACCCGTTAACCGGTGATGCTTACAAATGGGAAATACGGTCGGCCCTTGAAGTATGCGATAATGCTATCAAACGGCATCCCGATTCGGATGGGGCAAAAAATTGCAGGATCCTTGTGAAATCCATTAAACATCCCTATCTGCTGATTACTACCGAAACGGCTGTTCCCATTGAGAAACCTTCACTCGCGCTGGTTCAGTTCAGCAATGTTGAAAAACTGTTTTTCCGGCTTGTAAAATCTGATCCGGAAGTATATTCCGAAAAATCCGGGACAGATAAAACCGCTGATTTCTTCAAATACCTTTCATCATTGCCTGCAGCCAAATCATGGTCGCAAGTTTTCCCGTCTGATGGCGATTTTCAGAAGCATAGCGCCGAAATTGCCATTCCTGGCATATCTGCCGGGTTTTACGTGCTGATCTGCTCAACCGATGAAAACTTTTCCGATGCCAAACAGGTCTTTGCCTATAACCACTTCTGGTCTACACAAATAAGCTACATCAGTAGGCGCAACGAAGACGGTAGTCTCGGGTATTTCCTCTTAGACCGCGAAACCGGTTTACCGCTGAAACATGTCAGGGCCGAAGCATGGGTGAGAAACTGGGATTACACCAGCCGAAAAAATGTCACGGTTAAAAAACAGGATTTTATTAGCGGCGATGACGGATTCATTTTAATTCCTCCTGTAGACGGTAATGCAACCAATTCAACGCTGTTTTTAAAGATATTTTTTCATGATGACATACTGTTCACCGATAATTTTTACAGGTATCCTGTGCATAAGTCACAGGAAAAGACCAACTTGCAAACCTTGTTTTACACCGACAGAGCCATATACCGGCCGGGTCAGATCGTATATTTCAAGGGGATCATGCTGGAAATTACAGGTGATAAATCAGCCATCAAATCAAATCAATCCACAAAAGTGCTCTTTTCGGATGTGAATGGACAGAAGGTTGCTGAACAAAAATTTCTTTCCAATGAATTTGGCTCCTTTAACGGCACTTTCACGGCTCCCCAGGGGGTTTTGCTTGGGCAAATGACCATTTCAAACGAATCGGGTTCCATATCTTTTTCTGTTGAGGAATATAAACGCCCCACCTTTGAGGTAGCCTATGAACCACTTGAAGGAAACTATAAACTTGGCGAATCTCTAACTGTCAAAGGAAAAACCCTTGCCTTTGCCGGCAATGCCGTTGATGGCGCTTCGGTAAATTACCGGGTTGTCAGGAATGCACGGTTTCCATTTTTCGATTGGAGTTGGTACCGGCCAATGCAGATTTCTCCTCCGGTTGAAATTACCAGCGGCTCAACCACTACCGACCAGGAAGGCAAATTCAGCTTCGGTTTTTTAGCAATCCCCGATCTGTCGGTCGATTTAGTATCAGATCCGGTTTTCGATTTTACCATTTATGCCGATGTGACCGATATCAATGGTGAAACACAATCGGTGCAGCAAACTGTTTCGGTTGGTTACAAGGCATTGCTCATCGGGCTCAATCTGACCGAAATGGTCAACCTTTCAACCGACAGTTTGCTCAAAATAACAACCTCTAACCTGAATGGCCGTTCAACACCCGCAAAGTTAACCATCTCCCTGTATCTGCTTCGTCAGCCCGACAAACCATTCAAATCACGTTCATGGGAACGTCCCGACCTCAGCCTTTTGACCAGCGAACACTTTCATGCTCTTTTCCCGAACGACATTTATGGTGACGAAAATAATCCGGCAACCTGGCCGAAGGAAGAAACCGTGTTTGAAAAAACAATCAATACCGCCAGTGATTCTGTGATAAATATGACAGCTCCCGCATCCCGCATCCCGCATCCCGGATCATATCTTTTGGTTATTAAAGCAACCGATCCTTTTGGCGATGTGGTTGAAAAGAGACAATTTTTTACGGCATTTTCTCCGGTTTCAAAAGAGGTTCCCGTTAATGCCCTCAACTGGTTTGTTCCTTTGAAAACCTCGGGAGAACCTGGTGAATCTGCTCTGTTTCTCATAGGTTCAAAAGAGGAAAACGTCAGCATGATTTACGAAATCAGGCATAACGACAGCCTGATATCGCGTGAATGGATCAATTTCAGCAACCGTGCCAGGCTCATTGAGATCCCGATCCTGGAAAAATATCGTGGCAATTTTACCGTGAATTTTATATTTGTCAAACATAACCGGGTATTCCAGAACAGCCAGGTGATCAATGTTCCATTTACCAATAAAAAACTTGGCATTTCGTTCGAAACTTTCCGCAGCAAACTTGAACCCGGGACAAAAGAAACCTGGAAGATTAAAATCACCCGGCCAAACGGAAAACCCGCTGAGGCTGAATTTATGGCCGGAATGTATGACGCTTCGCTCGATTTGTTCCGGATGAACGATTGGTTATTTAACATATATAACCGTTATTCCGGGATATATCCTTGGAGTGGCAATCAGGCATTCCGCACATCCATTGGTTTATCAGGCGTTCCGGCAGGCGAAAATGGTGCGTTTTTAATTCATCCCGTGTTAAAGCTGAATTGGTTTGGTCTTAATTACTTTGGTGATTACGGACGGCATCCGTTGTATGCCGTGGGCGGTATGGATAAAAGCATGACCATGGAAGCAAAAACGGGCAGAACAGTACCCATGATCGCAGAAGATGAAGTTGCCCCCGTCGAGGAGATGCAACTTGCGAATACCCCCGATGAACCTTCGGTTGCAAAACTGAAATCGCCTGTCAGCACCGGTATCCAGATTCGCCGCGATTTCAGGGAAACAGCCTTTTTCTATCCTTCGATGGTCACCGATTCAACAGGCAGCCTGCTCCTGCAGTTTACGGCACCCGAATCGCTTACCCGGTGGAAATTGCTGGGGCTGGCCCACACGAAAAGTCTTGAATATGGCTTGGTTGAAAAAGAGTTGGTCACCCGGAAAGAACTAATGGTGTTTCCCAATGCACCACGGTTTGTACGACAGGGCGATACAGTCATCTTCACCTCCAAAATCGTTAACCTTTCCGATCGCGACCTTTCAGGAGAAGTTACCCTTTTACTCACCGATGCCATTACCCTGACTTCCCTTAACAATGTGCTTCTTGGTATTCCGGATTCCATATCCCGGGCTGAGCGGAATATTGCCCAGATTCCGGCTCAAATACCCCAAAATCGCCTCCCATTTATCGTACAAAAAGGACAAAGCACTATCGTCTCATGGCAATTGTTTATTCCTGTCAATTCAGGCCTCTCAGTTCTTCAATACAGGGTGACGGCCGTTTGCGGCAACTTCAGTGATGGTGAAGAAAAGGCGATCCCGGTTCTGCCAAACCGCATGTTGGTCACCGAATCGCTTCCACTGCCTGTCAGGGGCAAAGGCACAACGGAATTCTCTTTTGACAAATTGCTCAGGACAGGTCAGCAGAATGAAAAAGAGTCAACCCTGAGAAACTATAAACTCACGCTTGAGTTTGCCTCCAATCCGGCTTGGTATGCCATCCAGGCACTTCCCTCCCTGAATGACAAGCAATATGAAAATGCCGATGCCATTTTTGCTGCATACTGGTCCAACAGCGTTGCTGCATTCATAGCCAACTCCAATCCTAAGATCAAAGCTGTTTTCGAATCCTGGAAAAATCTAACTCCCGATGCACTGCTGTCGAACCTGGAAAAAAACCAGCAACTGAAATCTGCTTTGCTGCAGGAAACACCCTGGGTGACGGAAGCAATCAGCGAAACCGGACGAAAACAAAAACTAGGGCTTTACTTCGATCTGAACACAATAGATGCAAACCTGCAGGAAAATCTAAAAAAACTCCAGAAGCTTCAAACCCCCAATGGCGGCTGGACCTGGTTCGCAGGGATGCCTGAAAACCGCTATACCACCCAAAATATCATTACCGGCCTGGGACGTCTCCTTCATCTGGGTATCACAAACATTCTCAAGGATGCTGCCACCCGCGAAATGGTAATAAAGGCAATCGGGTATCTCGACGGGGAGCTCGTGACAGATTATACAAACCTGAAAAAATATCACTCCGGTAATCTTGACGACAACCACCTCAGCAGTACTCAGATTCAATATTTGTATGCCAGAAGCTACTTTATGAAAGATTTGGATTCTGAAATCCGAAATCGAATTTTAAGGAAGCCTTCGGTTATTATGAAAAGCAGGCAGAAAAATACTGGCTGCAAAACGACCGCTACCTGCAAGGTATGATTGCACTGGCATTGAACCGCCTTAACCACAAAGAGGTTCCGCAACTGATCTTGAAATCACTTACAGAAAAGGCGCTTCATTCCGCCGAAATGGGGATGTACTGGGCCGGAGAATCCGGATACTATTGGTATCAGGCTCCCATCGAAACCCAGGCGCTTATGATTGAAGCATTTGACGAGATAGCCCAAAACCCTGCATTGGTGGAAGAATTAAGAATCTGGCTGCTGAAACAAAAACAAACCCAGGATTGGCGTTCATCACACGCAACATTGGAAGCTTGCTATGCACTGCTTTTGCGTGGAACCGACCTGCTCGCTGATAATCCTGGTGTGAAAATTTCTCTTGGCCGGGAAAAAATCAATTCCGAAACCCTCGTCGATGTTAACAAAGAGGCTGGAACAGGATTCTTCCAACTTACCTGGTCGGGCAATGAAATCAAACCTGAAATGGGAAAGATCACTGTTTCAAAATCGGGACAAGGGGTTGCCTGGGGAGCTGTTTACTGGCAGTATTTTGAAAATCTTGATAAAATTACCATGGCAAAAACTCCCATGAAGTTGGAAAAAAAGTTATTTGTCGAAAAAAACACACCCACCGGTCCGGTTCTTGAACCCATATCAGATGATGGATTGAGAATTTCGAATCATGAAAAAGTAAAGGTTGGTGATAAGTTGAAAGTACGCATCATACTTGCCGTTGACCGCGACCTCGAATTCGTTCATATGAAAGACATGAGAGCAAGTGCGTTTGAACCTGTGAGCCCCTCTCCCGATCACCTCTCCCAAAAAGGAATAGGCTCTGGCGACGGTTTGTCCGGTTATCACTACCAGGACGGTCTGGGGTATTACCAAAGTACCACTGACCAGGCGACGAACTTTTTTTTCGACTTTCTGCCGAAAGGCACCTATGTTTTCGAATACGCACTGAGAGTCAATGCGAATGGGGAATATTCAAATGGTATTGCCACCATCCAATGCATGTATGCCCCCGAATTTACTGCTCATTCGGAAGGAATCCGGATTACGGTGAAATAGGGGTTCCATTGTAAAAGGCCTACCCATTGAGGCATATTGACCAACGAATTAGCTCAGGTCGTTCATGGATATTTTAATCATGAATATATCTGAATTTGCTTTTTCAGAATATTTGCGTATTTTTACCTGATTAATGAGACTTACAGGTAGAACCTGCAATGCCTGATCGGTTCTTTTAGTTCAGGTTACCGACAAATTTTATCTTATAAGCAAATGAACCAAGACCCCCCCATACAGGAAATTCTATTCCAGACCATACGGAGCAACCTGGCCTCGAACATCTCTTTTGTTCATGATCTTTCAGAACTTTTAGGAATAAGTTATGACAGCGCCTACCGCAGAATCCGCGGCGAGAAGGAATTATCGCTGGAAGAGCTGAAAACGATTTGCTTTCATTATAATATTTCCGTGGATACACTCTTCAATTTCAAAAGTAACCATGTTACCTTCACTTCACTTGCAGTCGGAGAAAATGGTTTTGAAATCGAAAATTGGCTGCAATCACTCCAAGCCTCGATAACCAAGATCTATCATTGCAAACAGCGGGAAATCATTTATGCCGCTAAGGATATCCCTGTTTTTTATTATTTTGAATTCCCGGAGATCGCGGCCTTCAAATTCTATTTCTGGCATAAGGCGCTTATCCCTTCGAGTAATTATGAAAATAAACTGCTTTCACTTGATCCACCCGAAAGTCTCTTTGAAACAGGGCGTCAGTTGCTTGCCTGCTATATCAAAATTCCGACTACGGAGATATGGAGCGAAGAAACTATCACAAGCATTTTGCGCCAGATTGAGTATTGCTTTGTATCTGGGTTTTTTCTCAACAAAGAAGATGTTTACAGGCTTTGCCAGGTTGTGGAATCCCTGCTTGATCATGTTCAGACACAGGCGGAATACGGTTTTCAGTTTATAAACAATACCCCGGTAGAAGGAATAGCAAATACTTTTAAATTGTTCAACAACGAAGTGCTGGTGACCGATAATACCATCCTTGTTGAAACCGATGGTAAGAAAACTTCTTACAACACCTATAATGTCATCAACCAGCTGATCACCACAAACCCGGTGTTTTGTAACCATATCGAAAAATCCCTCAGAAACCTGATGCAGAAATCAACCATGATCAGCGGAACTTCTGCAAAAGAGCGTTGCCGGTTTTTCAATAAACTTCATGAAAAAGTGCGAATGCTCAGAAGCAGGATTGAACGGATGGGTTAATCCAAAAATGAATATCAGTGCCGGTTTGATGTTACGTTATTTGGTTTTGCATTGCTTTCCAACCTGAACTTGATTCTGATTCCGAATTCGTACAATCTGAAATAAAGAAACTGTAACCATGGGGCAACTAGTGTGTTTTTACCAACACGGTAACTGTATCCCGGATTTTCTGTATTTATAATTTTTAAAATGACCCGTGCCACAGACACCGGAGTATCCGCATTATCAATGGAGGTTGATAAAACCTGTAGCGCATTATTTCTCATATTGTCATAATCGCTGACTGCGAATTCTGCAAATTCAAAGGAATTGTGAAGGTTAGTTTTAAAAAAACCCGGTTCAATTACAGATATCTTAATGTTGAAAGGAGCTACCTCAAACTTTAATGATTTAAAAAAACCCTCCAGGGCATGTTTGGAGGCTGAATAATAACTTTGAAAAGGAACCCCGATCAGTCCCGCCAGGGAACCAATGGTGATTATTTTGCCAAAATGTTGCTGTCGCATCACCGGCAATATGGCTTTTGTCATTTTTATCGTTCCCCAGAAATTAGTTTCAAACTGTTTATACGCCTGCTTAACTGAAGTCTCTTCAGCCGAGCCGCAAATTCCGATACCTGCATTGTTTATCAGTACATCAATCGTTTTGGTTTTCGAGATCAATGTATCAACGCATTTTTGTATCGATTTTTCTGAGGTAACATCCAATTCAAAAAGTTCAAAGGGCAAACGCTGTTGATGTTTTTCGGGTGTCCGGCTTGTTCCGTAAACCTTGAAACCTTTTTCGTAGAGCTGGTTCGCAATTTGCAAGCCTATTCCTGAAGTTGCTCCTGTAATGAGGACAGTTTTGGCTAAGGTTTTCATCGGTCATCCATTAAAAATGTGAGATTAAAATTACCCCGGAGATAAAGAAAATCAAAACTGAATTTCATGACAGGTTTTCCTCTATCTGGTGGAAAATACAATTTAGGTAAGAAGAAGAATGTTTATGTAGTAAAATTTGCAAAATCAGCTTCATCCTTATGTCATATTTGCAATATTTCATTCTTTTTAACCTCTTTAATTGAAAAAATATCAAAAACTTTCCCTGTTAATTCATATCCATATCGTTCATCTCCATCCGTAAATCGTAAAACGTAAATGGCAACTGGTACTTTCTTTCTACCTTTGTAAACTGATAAACTGATATACGATGCTCCGAACTCATACCTGTGGTGAACTGAACATGACCCATGAGGGTCTTGAAGTAACCCTTTCAGGCTGGCTCCAGCGCTCACGCGACATGGGCGGCCTCACTTTCATCGACCTGCGTGACCGTTATGGAATTACCCAACTTGTTTTCAACCTTGAAGTAAACACGGCTCTATGCATGGAAGCCCGCAAGCTGGGCCGCGAATTTGTGATCTCTGTTAACGGGAAGGTGGCCGAACGAAGTAACAAAAACCCAAAAATGGCTACCGGTGATGTGGAGATATTGGTCAGCAGCATTACTGTGCTGAACGTTTCAAAAACTCCTCCTTTTACGATTGAAGACAATACCGATGGCGGGGAAGAACTGCGCATGAAATATCGTTATCTCGATTTACGGCGGAATGCCAATAAGAAAAATCTCGAACTGCGCCATAAAATGGCCATTGAAACGCGAAACTATCTAAGTTCCCTGCAGTTTATTGAGATTGAAACCCCCTACCTGATTAAATCAACACCCGAAGGGGCACGCGATTTTGTAGTACCATCCCGTATGAATCCGGGACAATTTTATGCCCTGCCGCAGTCACCTCAAACTTTTAAGCAATTGCTGATGGTTGCTGGATATGATCGCTATTTTCAGATCGTTCATTGCTTTCGTGATGAAGATCTTCGTGCCGACCGCCAGCCAGAATTCACTCAGATCGACTGCGAAATGGCTTTTGTTACCCAGGAAGATATCCTTGTCACGTTCGAAGGGTTGGCCAAACACCTGTTCAAATCGGTACTTGACATGGAAATGGGCGATTTCCCACGGATGTCATACAATCAGGCCATGACTTTGTATGGCTCCGACAAGCCCGACATCAGGTTTGGGATGACCTTCACAGAGGTGACCGACCTGGTAAAAGGAAAAAATTTCAAGGTGTTCGACGATGCCGAACTGGTTGTTGGTATCACTGCATCCGGATGCAGTGAATATTCACGTAAACAGCTCGATGAACTCACCGATTTCGTGAAACGACCGCAGGTTGGCGCCTCCGGATTGGTTTACATAAAGTATGGCCTTGATGGTGTTGCAAAGTCCTCTGTGGATAAATTTTATACTGCTGAAGAGTTAACAGCAATCCTTGCAAAATTCAATGCCAAACCAGGTGATCTCATCTTAATCCTGGCCGGGAAAAAAGAAAAAACCCAAACAGCCCTTGGAACCTTGCGCCTGGAAATGGGTAAACGCATGAAGATGACCGTTCCAGGCGATTTCAAACCATTGTGGGTTGTTGATTTTCCTTTGCTGGAATGGGATGACGAAACCAGGCGATATTATGCCAAGCACCATCCTTTTACTTCGCCAGTGCTTGAAGATATTCCGCTGCTTGATTCAGATCCCGGAGTTGTGCGTGCCAATGCCTACGATCTTGTAATCAATGGTGTGGAAATTGGTGGTGGTTCAATCCGAATCCATAACAAGGAACTGCAGAAAAAAATGTTTACGATTTTGGGATTTTCTGACGATGAGGCTGCCGACCAGTTTGGTTTCTTAATGAATGCCTTTGAATATGGAGCACCACCGCATGGCGGGGTCGCTTTTGGTTTTGACCGCTGGTGTACCATCTTTGGCGGTGGCGAATCAATCCGTGATTTTATGGCGTTTCCTAAAAATAATTCCGGCCGTGATGTGATGATCGATTCTCCTTCGCCCATCAAAGCAGAACAACTGAAAGAATTGCAAATTAATCTGATGAAATAAACGTTATTTCAAGCCTGAAACGCTCATATCGACCACTATTAAAATACTATATAGCACAATTTTTATTTTAATATTGCTTAATAATATATCCGGGATACAGGTATCAACTTTTCTTCACAGGGATCGCGCAGGGCATTGATGATCTTACACCCTTCGAATTTGAAAATGTCTTCAGGCCGGATGTCCTGTTCAATAATCCTTTCTTCTGCAATTAAGCGTTCCCGGCAGGTGCCTTTAAGCAATGGTTTCGCCGGTGTAACCCAATTTTGGCCATCACAGAAAATAATATTTGATATGGAGGTGTCGGTCAGAAGTCCGTTTTTAACAATGATAATTTCGTCGCACTCCCCGCGAAGGGTCATCAATGATTCAAACAAGAACCGGTCGGTAAATTTCAAATGGTAATCGATTGTATCGCATTTGACCAACTTCAATGACCGGATTATCCGGCTTTCGCATGTTCTGAATTTAATGGTTTGAATTCCGGGACCATACAGGATGTTGCACCTGACCCGTCCCTTCGAAAATTCTTGTGGAACCACCAGAAGCGGCTGAAGAACCATAGGTTTTTCAGTGGGCCACATTTCCCTTCTGGCACGATTCATACGATCCTCGTGCCAGGTCAGATGTTGTGGCATACCATTTACCACCTTTATCGTTTCAAACAACTGGCACATAAACCTTCTTCAGCATTTCCTGATACTCACTTTCCACATTGCTCAGCGCCGTGATTCCACCTCCGCTCTTAAACACCCGGCCATCAATTGTTTGTTCTATGTAGCGGATCGAAACGGCCGAGGTCAGCGAATGTCCATCAAAAAAACCAAATATTCCAGTGTAAAAACCACGGGCATGTGGCTCTGTTGCCCGGATGACTTCAACAGTTTTCTTTTTGGGAGCACCAGTCACGGAACCAGCGGGTAGCAATTTAAACAGGATTTCTCCCAGATGTTGCTGGTAATCCTCCGGCAGATCGCCCCTGATTTCTGAACTCATCTGAAGCAGATCGCCTCTGTTAGTATGTATCCGGTCAATATATCTGAACCTGGTCATCATTACATTCGTTGATACCATTGCCAGGTCGTTGCGGATCAGGTCTACGATGGTATTGTGTTCGAAAAACTCTTTTTTGTCGGCCAGTAAATGCTGTTCGGCATCGGGAATGGCAGCATCGATTGTGCCTTTCATCGGACAGGAATATATTTTGTTATGATGAATACGCACAAAAAGTTCCGGAGAAAATACTACAAAATGACCGGGAACAAAGAGCTTAAATGGCGCCCTGCTAATGGCAAATATTTCTTTCAGTGAAAAATCTGTGTCCAATACTGTTGGAAACGTCAGATTAAGCAAGTAAGTATCGCCTCTTTTGAGATGAAAAACTACTTTTTCAAATGCATTTTTATATGACTCAAAACTCACCGCCGAATAGTCAAACCGGGAAGGCAAATTTTCAGGTTTTTCACGCCTGTTTTTCAGGTTTTCAAAATCGTACTGAATTCCTTTATCCACAGCATCTTCAGGAGATAATACAAAACCTTTTTTGCCGTCGAAATCGATGGCGAATAAAAAAGATTCACCAAGCCCGGAAAAATGGTTAATTTTATCGATGATTTTTGCACCGTTTTCGAACATGGGCAGATTGTTGTTCATCGTTTGATAGTAAACGGGCAGACAAATAAACAGATAAACAGGTAAACTGCTGAATTTATCATTTTATTTTGGCCCTGAAAACTGACTAATGCAAATTAGTAATTAGTAATTCTTAATTAAAACAATGGTACGGATTCTGCTTCTCGATAATCACGATTCTTTTACCTGGAACCTTATTGAGTTGTTGCGATTAACCGGTAAAGTTAACGTTAATATCATCACACCGGAACAATTACAGATCAGCGAACTGCATAAGTATGACAAGATTATTTTTTCACCGGGCCCCGGCTTGCCGGATGACCATTCTGCCATGTTCGATATGTTGAGAACTGTTGAACAACTGCGGAATGCTACCGGTAAAACAATTCCTGTGTTTGGCATTTGTTTAGGTATGCAGGCCATGGCAGTCCATTTTGGAGGGTCACTTTTTAATCTCCCATTAGTCGTACATGGCCAGCCAAAAACATTGAAGATCCTGCAGCCACACCACTATTTTTTCAGGGGAATCCCAAATGAATGTGAGGTCGGACTGTATCATTCCTGGGCTGTTGACCCGGTTACCCTTCCCGTGTGCCTGGAAACACTGGCAATCACCCATGATGGTACAATCATGGCTTTAGCTCATAAAACACTTCCCATCAGCGGCGTTCAATTCCATCCCGAATCGATCATGACTCCCCTTGGACCGCAAATGATAAACAACTGGCTTTCAAAATAGCACAATACCCTCATATAACGCTGTCAACCTGTTTTCCCTACAATTCGTACCTTTGCGAAAAATTTCCGCGTGCGAAAGATCGAAATCATTGCTCCTGTTGGCTCATGGGAATCACTGATGGCTGCAATCCAGGCAGGAGCCGATTCCGTTTATTTCGGGATCGGCATGCTCAACATGCGCGCCCGTTCTTCGATCAATTTTACCCTGCGTGATCTGGTGAAGATCACTCGGATTTGCCGGAAACACAGCATAAACTCTTACCTCACGCTTAATACGGTTATTTTTGACCGTGAAGTAAAGCAGATGAAGCAACTGGTTGATTCTGCAAAAAAAAATGGGGTATCAGCAATTATTGTATCCGATCATGCCGTGATCCGCTATGCACAGTCAGTTGGGATGCGTGTTCACATGTCAACCCAGACCAATATCACGAACCTGGAGGCTGTTAAATTCTGGTCGCAGGTTGCCGATGTGATGGTGATGGCCCGGGAGTTAAGTCTTGAACAAGTTGCCCGCATAACCAGGTCGATCAGGAGACAAAAAATAAAGGGACCCTCCGGAAAACCTGTTCAGATAGAAGTTTTCGCCCATGGAGCACTGTGCATGGCGGTATCGGGAAAATGCTATCTGAGCCTCGATCATTACAACGCCTCGGCCAACCGTGGCGCATGTTACCAGCTCTGTCGCCGTCCTTACACAATAAGTGAACGGGATAGCGGCATTGAACTTGACGTTGACAATGAATACATCATGTCGCCCAAAGATCTCTGCACTATCGGATTTCTTGATAAAATTCTTAACGCCGGCGTTTCCTTGCTTAAAATCGAAGGCCGCGGAAGAAGTCCCGAGTATGTGAAAACAGTTGTTTCTTGCTACCGCGAAGCTGTTGACTCCATCTTGGCGGGTACCTATACACCGGAAAAGGTTGAACTTTGGACAAAGCGCCTGAATTCAGTATATAACCGTGGATTTTGGGATGGTTATTACCTTGGCCGGAAAATGGGTGAATGGGCCGTACAACATGGATCAGTAGCTACCGATACCAAAGTTTATGTGGGTAAGGTTACAAACTATTTCACGAAACTGAAAGTTGCTGAAATCAAAATGGAATCAGGTTATCTTAAACCCGGTGACAGGGTCTATATACAAGGACCGACTACCGGCGTACTGGAAATGACCATTCCGGAGATTCGTGTCGAGCTGATTTCCGTAGAAAAAACAGTAAAAGGAGAACTATGCAGTATCTCTGTCGATCTTTTCCTGCGTCGGGCCGATAAGGTTTATAAAATCATTGCCAACTCATCCTGAAAGTTGTCTCTTCCCTTTCTTGAATTGGAAGGAGGTCGCTCAGAAATACCTATTCATTCGATATTTATTACCCATCATTCAATAATTTTTATTCATTTGTTACAAAACCTGCATACCCACTCCCGTTTCAGCGATGGTTCCCACGAACCGGTTGATTATATTTCAGAGGCTATCAATAAGGGATTATCAACCCTTGGGTTCAGTGATCATTCACCGGTACCTTTTAAAAACACCTTCGCCCTCCGCGAGGAAGAACTGACTCTTTACGGTGAAACCATCAAAAACTTTCAATCCCTTTACTCCGGTTCGCGTACCGAAAAAACTGAATCTCTCCTTTTTTCCGAAATCACCATTCTTCTCGGGCTCGAAATTGATTTTATTCCGGGCATCACACGTTCATTTGCCGAATACCGGCAATTGCTCCCACTCGATTATACGATCGGCTCTGTTCATCTTGTCACGAATTCTGATCCGTCACATCTCTGGTTTATTGATGGACCTGATATGGCCATCTATGATCAAGGGCTGAAAGAGGTTTTCAATGGTGATATCAGGAAGGCTGTGACGGCCTATTACAGGCAAATACAGGAAATGGTTGCCCTTCATAAGCCTGACATCGTCGGACACCTTGACAAGGTGAAAATGTATAACCGCGACCGGTATTTTTCCGAAGAAGAACCCTGGTATGTGCGGCTGGTTGAGGAAACCCTCGACCAAATTGTAAAAACCGGCTGTGTGGTGGAGGTCAACACACGTGGGATCTATAAAAAAAGATCCGATTCTCTTTTCCCCGGACCCGCCATCCTTAAAAAATTGCATACCCGGAAAATCCCGGTCACGCTTTCGTCAGATGCCCATAAACCGCATGAATTAACGATGCTTTTTACCGAAACAGCAGATTTATTGTACGGAATGGGATTCAGGGAATTGATGCATCTGACCCCTGCGGGCTGGAACATGGTATCATTAAAAAATCTCTTTTCATGTTTGAAGTAAAAAAAATCTCTTTTCAGGATAAAGAGATGGCTGAAAAAGCATTTGCCATCCGTAAAAAGGTTTTCGTCGAAGAACAAGGTGTTGATGCTGCCCTGGAATACGAACACGAGGAAGAAGCTCATCATTACCTGCTTTTCCTGGGTGAAAAGCCCATTGCCACCGCACGCTGGCGTGAAACCGTAAATGGAATCAAGCTCGAACGCTTTGCCGTTCTTCCAGAATTCCGTAACCGCGGAATCGGAGAGATAATCCTCAAAGAGGTTCTTAAAGATGTAACCCCCTTGAAAAAATTGATCTACCTGCACGCTCAGGTGAAAGCCGTACCATTTTATGCAAGGAATGGTTTTAAAAAAATTGGTGAACAGTTTACCGAAGCAGGCATTGAGCATTTTTTAATGAAATATGCATAAAAGTTCAGTTCCATGCCGCCATGCAAAATGGCAATTATGCATGAAATGTGTAATTTCGCCATAAGTACAATAAACCATGATCAACCGCGAAACCATCGACAATATCGTCACCACTGCCAGGATTGAGGAGGTGATCGGTGATTATGTCAACCTTCGCCGCCGAGGTGTAAATATGCTCGGGTTGTGTCCCTTCCATAATGAGAAAACGCCCTCATTTACCGTTTCACCTGCCAAAGGAATCTACAAGTGTTTTGGATGCGGAAAGGCCGGAAATTCGGTCAACTTTATCATGGAACACGAGCACTTCTCCTATCCCGAAGCACTTAAATACCTTGCAAGAAAATACAACATAGAAGTTGAAGAAGAGGTACAAACCCCTGAGCAGCTTCTGGAATTGAACGAAAAAGAGAGTCTATACAACCTCAACCTCTTTGCACAACAATACTTCACAAAATCTTTGCTTGAAACTGCAGAAGGAAAGTCGGTCGGGTTATCATACTTTAAAGAGCGCGGCATCCGTGAAGATCTGATTCATAAATTTCAACTGGGATTCAGCCCCGATAAATGGGATGCCTTCTCAGAAAATGCAACGCAAAACGGATACAAAAGAGAGTTTTTGATTAAAACAGGCCTTTCGCTTGAAAAAGATAACCGTTTATACGACCGGTTCCATTCCCGGGTGATTTTTCCGATTCACAGCCCCTCTGGAAGGGTTGTTGGATTTGGTGGCCGTATCCTTGGATCGGATAAAAATCGTCCGAAATATGTAAATTCACCCGAATCGGATATCTATAACAAAAGCAAAACCCTCTATGGGATCTATTTTGCCAAAAACGCCATCATCTCAAAAGACAACTGCCTTCTGGTGGAGGGCTATACGGATGTGATATCCATGCATCAGGCCGGCATTGATAACGTGGTAGCGTCGTCGGGAACTTCATTGACGTACGACCAGGTGCACATGATCCAGCGTTATACTTCCAACATCTCAATTCTTTATGATGGCGACCCGGCAGGTATAAAAGCCTCTTTCCGAGGAATAGATATCATAGTGGAGCAGGGAATGAATGTTAAAATCGTCCTTTTCCCCAACGGCGAGGATCCCGATTCCTATGCCCGCAAACACCATCCTTCGGAAGTGGAATCGTTTGTGAATGAAAATGCGGTCAATTTCATCCTGTTCAAAACCAGGTTGCTGCTCGGCGAAACACAAAACGACCCGATAAAAAAAGCAGCGCTGATCAGGGAAATTGTCAACACCATCTCCCTGATCCCCGATAGTATTTCACGTTCATTGTACGTTAAGGAATGTTCGGCACTGATGGCCATTTCAGAGCAGGTGCTCATGAGTGAACTGAACAAAATTTTGCGTGCAAAGCTGAAAAAAAGCTCGCCCGGGCTTGATAAAGAGCTGGAAGCTATTCCGGTTGAACAAATTCCGTCAGAAACACAAACTGATATCGACCTTTACTCAGCCGAATACCAGGAGCGGGATGTCATCCGGCTACTTTTACTATATGGACACGATATCATTCGAATAAAGCTCAGAAACACCGATGAGGAAGAAGTTTCTGTCCAGGTAGCCGATTATGTAGTAAACGATTTGGTAAATGATGAAATGGGATTTGAAAACGCAATATTCAAAACAATTTTTGATGAGTTTCATAAAGGTGCGGATATCGATGAGATCCCCGATGGGAACTGGTTTCTTTCGCACCATAACAGCGAAATATCTCTTGCTGCAGTAAACCTGGTTTTCACCAACTATAATCTAAGCCCAAACTGGTTTAAAAACAACATCATGATTACTACCGAGAAAACTCGGTTGCATATGTATGTCATGTTTGCCCTTCGCGCTTATAAAGCAAGAAAGTTAGATAAAATGATGTCCGAAATTCAAAAAAAATTGGCAGTTGAATCTAACCCCGAACAACAGAGAGACTTGCAGAAAGCTTATCTTGAACTGAAAAAACAGAGCATCCGGATCAACAAAGATGGTCTGGGGAGAATAATAACCCGCTGAAAATATTGATCATACCCCTATTTCTTTTCCCATATGCCGTTTCCCGATGGTGAGCAGGTGAGCAGGTGAACAGGTGAACGGGTGAACGGGTGAACAGGTGAACAGGTAAACGGGTAAACAGGTAAAAGTGTGAACGGGTGAACAGGTGAACAGGCAAACGTGTAAACGGGGGTGCGGGTGAAGGAATTAGATTAGTTTATTTTTTTTCTGTCACAAATATAAGCTGCCGGTACCAGGGATTATTCCAGTAATCCATTAAAATTTTGAACTCTGCATATTCTGAAAGAGGGAATAAACGTTTGGTAAATTTTAACTGCCGTTTAACAATCAGTTTTCCATTATCGTTTTTAACTTCCCACACAAAAGTTCCTGCTTTATTGCTAATGGCAAGTTTTTTGGCAGGTGTAAAACAGGTCAGGGTGGCTGGAAGGGTTATGGTAAACGAATAACTTTCATCAGCGATTGAAGGAATTTCAAAGGGCGTTTCACGCTTTTGTGAAAGGGTTTTAATTCCCCAGTTTTCTATTCCCAAAGTCACGGCAGGAAGATTGAAATAATAAAAATTTGAATCCTTTCTAAACGGTTTTTCGCTTTGTACGGTATATGTTTGAAATCCGTTTTCAATATTCAACGTGCTAATTTTGAGATTTGTAGTATCATTCCCTATGAGATTTCCCGAGAGAGAATTCTTCATTTTTTTCTTGTCCCTCGAAAGACCGGCAAATGGATAAATTGCTCCTTCGAAATACATCGAAACTTCACCTGTAAGCCTTGGATCAGATGAAACGATAAAGGTTCCGATTACTTTTACCATTTGTGCTGGCGTTTCAGATTTGGTTACAGTATACCTTCCGTCTGGTTTTAACGCAATAAACGATTTGCCGGGAAGGGTGTATTTCAAGTTTGCCGTGTTTAAGGCAGTCACTGAATAGTACCATGTACCTTTATCCTTAAACTCGATTTTTACGGCAAAATCTTCAATATCAGCCAGGGTCGCAATCTTATCGTCTGTAAAAGCTGTACGGGTAATGGCAACAACTTGAGCATCAATGCCGGCCGATTTAAGCAATGCAACGAATAGGGTGGCTTTTTCAACCGGAGTTCCGCCATTATTGTTCCAGGTCTGCTCAGGAGTGCGGCATTTATACAAACTAACCCTTAAAGGAATAGGATACAACCGCAGATCATTTACAACTTTTTCCTGCAGTTTCAGCACTTTCTCAAATTTATCTCTTATATCTGCCAACCAACCATTTACTGTGTTTTTCATTTCCTCTGTACTCGCAAACATAAAGGCTGACTGGTTCGTCAAAAATGAGAAAACCTCTTCACGATTATCTGAAGTACTGAAAATTAGCCGGGGGAAACTTTCGTTCATTCCCTGTTGAGCCTCCTCGGCCGAAATAGCCGGAAGATCGTTCAGCTTCCAGGTATAAACCTGAAAAGTACCCTCTATGGTTTTTTCTGGTTGGTAATCTCCATTGAACACTTTATAATACAGATTCTGACCTGCCGGTATCCGGATCCGGATAACCAAACTTTTTACGGGCTCAGCCTCTGCCAGTATTTCCTGGCCCATCAGGGCTGGAAAATTTCCTTTTTCGGTGTGGATCTGGTAATCAAGGTTGATGGTTGCATTGCGTTCAAGGCCGGTGTGGGTAATTACCATCTCACGCAATGTATTGTAAGCAGGGGCGTTTGCAGCAAAACCGGGAAGGACTTCATTGAATGCATTCTCAGGCGCAATTACCTTTTTTCCGTCAGCCATCGTGGTATAAACCTCGTTGATTTTCAGTTTTTGCGATAGCGGATTATACACGATGAAGGTTTCACCGTATAAATTGTTAAATGCACGGTATGACAGCAATTTCTGCTGTTTCACGAACCTGTAATCCATACTTCCGTCGGGATTAAGGGTGTATTCCCGGGTCAGGGTGAAATAATACGCATCGTATTTGTCATCCTGGGCGTTGAGCTGTGTAGCCACGAGGGTTAACGTGCAAACTAAAAAACTGATCAGAAAATTTGTCTTCATGTTTCAATAATTGAAATAAACCACACAGGCACAATAGATAACATTGGTATTCAGGGTAATAAAGCTACATGGACATTTTGTAATGCTCTTATGTGACTTCTATATTGTGGTAAAATATAAACTATCTGTTATAATTCAATAACAACAGGCTGCTCGGTAAACCGATTCTGGGCATCGACTGCTGCTTTGAATTCCGGCCAGTCCTGTACTTCATAAACACGCTTGCTGAAAATGGCTTTCCCTGAGAAAAGGAGGGATCCGTTTGTCATGGAGTATCCCCCCCTGTATGAAGCAGCGGTTCCTTCTTTGTTAATGGATTCCGCCATGCGGATCACTTTTTTAACCTCCGGAAGCTTAATGGATTCGTTGATTTCGACTTGCCGTGAACAACGGTCGCGGAAAGCATATCTGCGCTCCTTTAATCCGGTTTCAAATGACAGTTGACCCTGGAACGTTTTAAAAACTTCGGCAGCCGACAGTGGTGTAAACATCAAGGTTTTTCCTGAAACCAAGGCAAATTCCGGGATGGAATAATCAATAGCCAGCCAGATGTTGTACTTCAGGTAATCAACAGGATCTGTATATTTTACCTGTGTAACTTTCGCCTGAGGCCAGACACGGAGTAACTCACGCTCGATATTCTGGAACCATGTGGTCTTATTTGAATATTTGAACAACCCGCGAATGGCAGCATCAGATTGTCCTTCGGCAGTAATTGTAATACGGCCAGCCAGCGTCCCGTTTTCCTGTAACTGGGAAACCCCGTCAATTTTTATATAATGATTCTCAGGATCAGACAGCGGAGTAGTTGCAAGGTCGGCACCTTCGGGAACTCCCATCAGGTATTGCTGCTGTTGCTCGGCGCTCGACCACAATTCGCGCAGATATGGCACCCAGGTGGGATCAAGCAGATGATACTTCCCGTCGTTCAATTTAACAACAGTCACGCAATGATTGAACTGGTCGGCGGGAATATAATCGATGCGTGATCCGGCCATAGTCATTGCAGGATATGATTTAAACCCGGCTGCGCGCAACATCGTGATCAGCATTCCGGTTTTATCCTTGCAAACACCGCAACGGTCTGTAAAGGTCATTGCCCCTTTATGCAACGTAAACCCTTCGCCACAACCCATTGAAATCCCCGAATAACGAATTTCATCGGCACACCAGTGTGTTAACCTGGAAACAGAATCCATTTCATTTAAGGCTCCTTTGAGAATTTCATCAACCTTGTCGTTAATTTCTTTATTTGCCGTAAAACTTCCGAAGTCTTCGTTCACTTTAAAAAACCAAGTTGACTTTGTATTCCAGTTTGCAGTGGTGGAGACCAACAGTTTTGGCGCAATATCTGACATGGCCACCATACGGGGTTCACTTTTTATAGGAAGAATATCTTTTTTGCTGAAAGTGTAAACAATTTTTTCTTTTATCAGCCAACAGGAAGATTGGGCTTCCCCGTTATAAAACTCGTACTGAAGGGGTTTGTCGGCCGGCACTTTAATTTGGTAAACTTTGTTTTTTACCGGATTTGCATTGAAAAATTCAACTATATCATAGAACTGACCTTTCATGGGCGGGATATATTTTTCATCATCATCCGATGAAAGAAGGGCATACGTAAACCCTTTGCGGAACATAATTACTTCCACTGCATCGCCCACTTCAAGACGGCCTGTTTCAAGCATCTTCTCCCTGGCACCCCAGTAAATTGCACGTGCCGGTGCAGGATAATCCATTACTTTTTGAACATCCAGTTCAATAACCCTGCCATCACTTTTATAAATCACGGCTTTTCTGATTTCAACAAATGCCGACAAAGGATCATATCCATATTTTACCACGTTCAGTTCCAAGGCTCCATGACTGGTTAAAACCTTTGTAAGGGTATGGTTTAATACGTAGGTCAGGCCGGTTTCCTGCATATCTACGATTGTACTGTCAAAAATGATCAGCTGATCACTGCCTGCATATACTGAGGCATCTCCCGATTTTTTTACCAGGTCCGGAATTGAGGTTTGCGCAAGAACCGTAGAAAAAAGTCCTGTAAATAAGAATAAAATTAAGGTTTTCATGATGAAAAATTCAGGTAGTATAAAAATTCGTGATATCCAGGAAAGTCTGATGTATTGCGGGTTTTCCATTATACTGAATCAACCTGAAAGAGGCTTCAAGACGTTTAATCTGTTTATCCTTTGTTAAAATCCTGACACGGTGTTTTGTGCCTTCATACCCGTTCAGCCCTGGTTTCAACAAAAAGTGCACTTTTCCCTGGTCTTCCGGATGAATTATGTCAATAATGTTTTCAAGGGAAAACGATAAAAAAACCTCCTGCGGATAGCCAAAAATTTCTGCTGCCCGGGTATTGGCAAATACAAATTTGTTCTCCTGCATGATTGTCAAGCCCATAAACGAGTTATTGATAATGGCCTGATACATAGAGATCGTTTCTTTGGTTTCCTGAGAACGTTTTTCAAGTAGTGCCTCAAGATCCTTTTGATACAAGGTATTTTGTATCTCAAGGTTTCGCTGATATGAGGCAATTTCAATGGTCATTTTGGTTTGCTCCATATCGATTGGTTTCAGGAGATAGCCAAAGGGCTTGATTTTAAATGACCGTTCATAAATTTCTTTTGAGCTCTGCCCTGTAAGAAAAATGATCGCACAATTGAATTTTTCTATGATTTTTTTTGCGGTATCAATACCATCCAACTCCCCTCGCAGATGAATGTCCATCAGAACAATCTCAGGTTCTCTGCCCTGCTTCGAAAGTTCAGCAATTTCTTCAAGACATGTTTCACCACGGATGGATGAACCACAAACATCATAACCAAACTGCTGTAGTTGTGATTTCAAAGTTGCCGAGATCAGTAATTCGTCTTCAACAATGTATATGCTGATCGGGTTCATTGTATATCAGGGTTTTGAACTTATCATTTTCAATAAATTTATCTCTTGTTCCTCCAGCAAACGCCAATTGCCACGCGGTAAATTCTTTTTTGTCAGCCCGGCATAATACACACGGTCAAGCCGCAGAACTTTGTATTCAAAATGTTCAAAAATACGTCTGACAACACGGTTCTGACCCGAATGCAATTCAATGCCAATCTGTTTTTTATCCTTGCCATCTCCGATGTATTCAATGCTGTCAACCTTAACTACTTCATCCTCGAGTCTAAAACCTTCTTCTATCTTAACGAAATCAGCCCTGGTCAGCGCTTTGTCTATTTCAACATGATAAATTTTCTTAATCCCGTAACGTGGGTGGGTAAGCTTCTTTGCGATCATGCCATCGTTTGTAAAAAGCAATAATCCGGTTGTATTGCGGTCGAGACGGCCTACTGGGTAAACCCGCTCCTTGCAGGCACCGGCAATGAGGCTCATTACTGTTTTCCTTTTTTCCGGATCATCAACCGTGGTAATATATCCCTTGGGTTTGTTCAGCAATACATATCTTGGTTTTTCCCGGTTGATGGTTTGATCACCATATTGAACTTTATCGGTAGGCCCGACTTTAGTGCCGAGTTCGGTAACAATGTTGCCGTTTACCGACACTGCTCCGGCTTCAATCAGTTTATCCGCCTCACGACGGGAGCAAATTCCGGAATTGGAAATGTATTTGTTAAGCCGCATCAAATCCGGGTTATCGTTTTTTTCATCACGCCGGATGATCCTTTTAGCTTTGATTTCTCTTTCCGGAAGACTTGATCTGTCGAGCTTTATTGTCTTTGAAGGTCTGCCGGTTCTTTCTGGCTTTCCATCTCTGACAAACTTTTCAGGCTTACCGGGTTTCCCCGATTTATTTGCTCGTACGGGTTTGATTGTTTTTTCAAACTTGTAAGGACTTTCCGGCTTATCGGACCTTGCAATTTTTATTGATTTTACCGGCTTATTTGGTTTTTCTGGTTTCATCTATTCTTCCTCCTTTTCGTATGGGGGTTTAATTTTCACGCCATCGTAACGCATTTCAACACCATCCCGATAGGTAATGACCAAAAACAATGTTCCATCAAAATTGTATTTGAGCCAATCACCCTCTTTTTTGCCCATGATATAAATACCTTCATCTTTCACTTTTCCGTTTTCCCAATAATATATATGTTTTCCATCCGGGTTATCCTCAATAAAACCACCTTTAAAATTCAACAGGCTGTCAATCTTTGTACCATTGTTCTCAAGATACAAACTGTACCACATTCCGTTGCGAAGACCATCCCTGTAAGTGCCATGAATATAATTGTCACCGATAAGCTCAAACCAGGGCCCATCTTCTTTGCCGTTGATAAAATCTCCCTCTTCTATCACTTTGCCGGTTTCATCATATTCTGTTGAAATCCCATCTTTGAGCCCGTTGCGATAATTTTCCTCTCTCAACAACTGGCCGGTGTCAAAATACCATTTCCATTTACCTTCAAACTTGCCTTGTTTGTTGAATTTACCTGTTTGTTCTATTTTTCCGTTGGCATGATAAAATTTCCATTCGCCAATTTGCTTTCCATTGTCATAATTACCTTCAGCCTTAAGCGACCCATCGGAATAATAATCTTTCCATGGCCCGTTCCGGTTGCCATCTTCTTTTATAATTCCTTCACCAATAATGACACCATTTTTGTAAAGATAGGATTTTTCAACAATACCATCAGAATTGTATTCCCGCATGATACCTTCCGGGATTCCGTTTCGGAACATGGCGCTGATCTTGATCTTTCCATCGGAATAATATTCATTCTGTACTTCCAATTTCTGAATTTCTTCAGCCTCCGGGTTAACCACATCATCTACAAATTTTAAAATCTTCAGCAAGTCCCCATTTTCGGCATATTCTTTAAAATAGCCGTTTTTCTTATCATCTTTGTAAACTACCTCTGTATGAAGATTTCCTGAAGTATAAAATTCATACCATCGTCCCTGTTTTCTGCCATTGCCGTCCTTGCGGTTTATACGCAACCGGTCAACAATGAAACCGCGTTTGTATTCAGTCAGCGTGATGATGGTACCATCTGAAGCATATTCCTTACCAAAACCCTGTTCCAAACCCTTTAAAAAAGGTATTTCCTGTTTGATGTTTCCATCAACATAATAATATCTGGTATATCCTTCCTTAATGTCATTTTTGAAATTTTCCTTGATCGTTTCTTTATCAAGATAGGAAATTTTCAACCCGTTTTTTTTTCCGGCTTTATAGTTTATCTCAAGCAACAATTTCCCATCGTCATTGTAAAATTTCCATAAACTGTCAAGTTCGTAATTTTTCCGGTTTCCCTCCGATTTAATGGTTTCATTGGTGTTGTAAGATTTCCAATAACCATCCGGTTTGCCATTTTTCAAGGTTCCTTCACTGGAAATTTTACCATCGGGATAATAAAATTTAACAAAACCATCGTTTTTAATGGTATCCTGTGATTGAACGTTAATAAAAACAAACAAAAATGAGCAAAACAGTATAAAATGAATAAAATAATTTTTGATAAACAACTTCATAAAATTTCTCAAATTTTGTTATTCCGATAATTTCAGCATCCGCAAGATAGGTTTTTTTGCCTTCTCAATAACACTTTTTGATAACTTTATTTCCGGCCGTTCATTACTAAGGCAGGAATATAATTTTTCCAACGTGTTCATCTTCATGTATGAACAGTCATTACACGCACAATTTTCATCGGTAGAAACAATTAAAAAATTCT
>CAIYES010000542.1 GCA_903925275.1 uncultured Bacteroidales bacterium | reverse complement strand
CGAATGATGAAGAAAACAACCATTCACATCTATAACCAACAAGGATTTCCGATAACTTATGAGATCCTTTTTTTTAAAGATTGAATTTCAGACATGATAGGATCCAGCAATACTATCATCGGCGATACCAGGTTAGTTCCTCTGGCGTGATGAAAATAACTTTGCTGGACTTGAAGATTGTCAGTCGCATTGCGAAAGTAAACATCATTTTCATACATATGTAGCCTTGACAACTGTGGCTGTAAGACAAGCACTAAACTATCTGAATTTACTCTGGGAAATGTTGAACTCATATTCGATAACAAAATTTTATGCCATGTATTTCAATTAGCTTATCACAGAGTGTATTATTTCAAAGTTTTCCTTCGGCACGAGTCGCGAATAATAAAAAACCTCTATGCGGAGCGCTTGAATTTCGGGAAGTTAGCTACTTAAGCTTTTAACAGATTAATGCTTTTAGATAGTTTAGACCTTTCAATATTAACAAATAGGTTTAGACCTTTTTCAATGGGATATTTTGATAACCAGCCAGGAAGAAAGTGTTCAGCACAAGATATTAATTCGACATCTTGTCTATCTAATGCTGAGTTAAATGAAAGTAATTCATCTGAGCAACCAATTATCTTTACAAGAAATTCTGTCATAGACTTAACAGTAGTCAAAATGCCGGTGCCGAAATCGAGAAACTCAATTTGTTTTTGCTGATTATAATTAATAGTTAAAGTGAAAAGGTCGTTAAGATCATCAATATAAATCCAATCTCTCAAAGCATTTCCACTACTAAGTTTTGCCGTTGAATGTGACAGTAGACTTTGTAAAGTATAAGAAAGCACATTACCACTATCATCTCCAGGGCCATAAGCCTGATAAATTTTCGGAAAAGAGATCTGAGCACTTTTATTCGTTTCGGCCCATTCCAAAATATATTTCGTTGCCAGATACTTTGTGAAAAAATATGGATTTTTTTTAAGCACCTCGTATTTATCAATAAAATCTTCATAAAATGTCCTTGGGTAGATCAATCTTGGAATTTTATGAAGACATTCAACTGCATGCAACAAATTTTTCACCCCATTTACATTTACAGCTTCACAATCTTTCCAATTTCTGTTCGAAGCTTTAACTCCTGATGCTGCCAGATGTAAAATTAAATCTAATTTTTCCCAATTAATTTTTGAAAAATTTTCTCCAACAGATATATCACCTTTAATGAATTCAATTTTACAATTCGATTCGAAGTGGTTTTCAGGTTGCCTTAAATCGTAAAGCGTTAAAAAATTATTCTTCGCTATTAGAGGTATAAGGTTTTTACCTACAAAACCATTAGCTCCTGTTAAAAGTATATTCATTAGTAATTATTAATTAACAGATAAAGCTATTATTGGGCAGGACATAGAATAATTATGCTCAAAATTCAAATTTTTTTACTGTGGAGATAATATAGTTTATTTCTTCATCATTTAAATCAATATGTGATGGTAATGTAATAAACGATTTCCAAATTTCTTCAGCAACAGGGCAATCATATGCATATTTTCTAAATAGAGGTTGAAGAGTTAATGGATAAAAATGCACTCCGGTAGAGATGCCTTTGCTCTTTAGGAAAATTATTAATTCATCCCTTTTTTTACAACGTATTCCAAAAAACCAGTAGGCTCCATTTTCGTTATCATATGGGAATATTTCTTTAATATACTCAAACCCTTTTATGCCCTCAAGATATTTCTTTATGATCGATGCCCTCCTGGCATTCATCATATCTAGTTTTTTTACTTGTGCCAACCCTATTGCTGCTGCCACATCGTTCATGTTGTATTTGTAACCGAGCACCGAAATCTCGTAATGCCAGTGCATTGCCTCATTTTCTGCTAAATGGTTTGCATTTTCAGCCCTTCTCCAGGTATCTTTGTCAATACCGACCCAGCGGTATGCTCGCAATGGGGCAATCAATTCTTCATCATCTGAGCAGATCATTCCACCATCGCCTGTGGTCATCAGTTTTTTTTCTTCGAAACTGAAACAACCAATGTGACCCCAGGTACCAAGTTTTTTCCCTTTGTATTCACCACCTGCACAATGGGCACAATCTTCAATCACTTTTAAATTTAATTCGTTTGCCAAATCCATCAGGATATCCATTGGGACAGGATACCCTCCATTATGGACAGGTATCACAGCTACACAATCGGAATCATACTTTTTTCTCAGATCGTTCAAATCCATGGATACTGTTTCAGGATCAACATCAACAAACACTGGGATTAGGCGGTTATACAAAACAGCTGTTGCTGTAGAGGCAAATGTAATCGCCGGTACAAGTACTTTTTTACCTTCGGGGAAGTGAAAAGCTGTAAGAGCAAGGTGTAGGGCTGCGGTAGCTGAATTAACACCGATGGAGATTTTCGAGCCAATATACTGGCACCATGCTTCTTCAAATTTTACAACTGTTGGTCCATTGCCCAGCCAGGCACGGTCAAAAACTTCTTTCAGGTTGTCTAATTCTTCCTGGCCCAGGCTAGGTTTAAATAAGCGTATGTTCATATTCAATGACTTGACTTTAATTGTTGATTTATCTTATGGATTCAAGAGGTCAATTTGTTAGTTCCCACTTCGTTGGTTTTCTATATCTCTGTCTTTCACCGGTAAAGGATTCCTGATGAGCGAATATCTCAAGTTGATCAATGTTGACTGGTGATAGCATCATTATTTGATTCTTGTGGAGTTAAACTATATTCCTCCGACTGTTGAAATAAATTCATCAAATGAAGGCAGTTTTTGGTCTTTTTCAGAAATCAAAGGTTTATCGCATGGCCAGGTAATATCGATATCCGGATCATTCCATCTGATACCGTTATCTGCACTTTTTTGATAAAAAGTGTCGTGCTTATAAATTATTTCTGAACGATCGGTGATACTGCAATAACCATGTGCAAATCCTTTCGGAAGATATAACCACCGGTAATCATCTTCCCTGAGATGGCAGGAATCCCATTTCCCAAGGGTATGTGAACCTTTTCTGAGATCCACAAATACATCATAGATTTCACCACGCGTACAACGCAATAGTTTTGCATCAGTATATGGAGGCAACAGAAAATGTAATCCCCGAATAGTATCTTTGTAAAGGTTCATGGAATGATTTTCCTGGACCCAGT
>CAIYES010000541.1 GCA_903925275.1 uncultured Bacteroidales bacterium | reverse complement strand
GAGAAACTCAATGGCATCACCTGATCTGCCGCACCCGAAACATTTATATGATCCCTTGGCAGGGTTCACCATGAAGCTGGGTGTTTTTTCGGTATGGAAGGGGCAACAAGCAGTGTAGTTAGCACCTTTTTTTTTCAGCGTGATAAAATCGCCAAGGATATCGGCGATTTGAGTAGCATCTTTTATTTCTTCTGAGTTCGATATCATGCTGATGTCAATTTTTATGAGATTAGTTTATTGATAATCGGGTACTTAAATTATGTTAATACGGTAGTGGTTTCCTTATAGAAGGACCTTTATTGTGGATAAAACCAATAATGGGAATTGATAATGAGGTCGGATAAATTACCAGAGAACCAAACTATTCCAGTTCTGCCTGGACAGCAGACATTAATTCTTTTAACCTTTTTATAATATGGATTTCGAATTCCTCATTTATCACTTCAAAGGCGGCAGGTGTGCCATCTTCATTTGGGGCTTGAACAAACCTAAATTCCAGAGGCCCTCCCTGAAGAATTTTATCCATTAGGAAAGCATATGCCAGATTTGTAATACACAAATCATTGGTTGACATATTTGAAAAGGTTTTCATAGGTTGTATCATTAAGGAGTCTGATTATTTGGGATAATTCATTAATTAAGCGGTATTTTCTCACCTACTGATTTACCGGCACTTTCGCAGGTCTTCCATTACCTCAGTCTCAAAATAAAAAAGTTTGCCGCCAAGTTTATAAGAGCGGACCATCCCTGATTTACTATATCTGTGAAGTGCAGGTCGGCTAACCCCTATAATTTTGCAAACATATTTGGCCGTTACCGGTTTTTCGATTCTTAACATTTTGTCCATGGTTTATAGTTTAAATTACATGCGGCAAAAGTAGACAATCAAAAGTGACAAATAAAAATAAAGTTATGAACAACTACTTGATAATGAACTATTTAATACAAATTAGTACAGAATAATACAAATAAATACAAGGATATACAAATAAAAAATTTTGAGGTATCCTGAAGGTATCCCGATATTATTTTTTTACCCGGAAATGGATTTTTATTTTACTATCTGAAAAGGTGATTTTCGATAAGAAATAATAATTCAAAATTAGCGATGGCTAATTTTTTTTATAAAACTATTTCAGGTAGCTTCAGATTTTTTGAAAGGAAATTAACGTAATTTTACAAGGGGTTACAAGCCAATATTTAGCTTGTCATTTGTTTACAAATTAGGCGTGTACGATTTGAATACGTGTCAGTAAAGTTGACAGTTTTTAGGCACTACCCTTTAAAACATTAGTAAATACTGCCTGTCCAGAAGCCATGTTAGCCCCTTCAAGGGGATGGGGTGAGGTTATCTGGTTAATTCCGCGATGCTTGCAGCAGATTATAAAATAAAATTCAATTGATATATCGCTGCTCCTGGGAAAGTAGATTCATTAAATAATCATTCAGATTTTTAACAGCTATTTTATAAAAACCTTACCTGAGTAAGTATGTTCATCGGTGATTACCTTAACCACGTAATACCCTGTGGTGGCTTTCAGGCTGATCTTTGTCAGGTTGCCCATGGTCTTCTGTTGCAGAATGCGTTGTCCAATCATATTGCAGACAAGCACGTTTCCCTGGGTTTTTCCGTTATTGTCAACCACAAAAATATCATGGCCTGATGTAAACACGGAAATTGAATTGTCTTTTTGGGTTTCACCAATGCCGACATGGCTGAAAGTCAACAGGAAGCGCGAAGGATCATCTCCTGATGCAGAAGTGAAGGAAAAGACAGGGTTTACGGTCATATCCTGGGAGACTCCTGTTTTCAGGTCATTCAGGATAACAGGTCCCTGGATATTTGTAATCGTTTTTGCACCGATGGTGAAGGTACCACCATCATTTTTGACAAAACCGAACGGGATCTGAACGGTTCCACCGGCCTCAGGCAGCGTATTGGTCGAAAGCTGGTCATTGCCTGCCACCGAATAAAACCGGGGAGCATAGCCCGGCAGGAAGTGTGAATCAAAATCAGGATCGAAGCCGGAGGTTGCTTTATCATCGAATCGGATGATGCTCTCCTGGGCAGTCTGACCGGCAGGGTCATCGGCTACCAATGTGATGGATGAGTTGCCGGTCGCTTTGTACCATTCTGTGGCATCGTGGACCCGGGCCGTCAATGGAATGGTGAGATTATTGTTTCCGCCAAAACCATCACTTACCTGGATCATAAATCCATTCATTGCCGGGATAATTCCGGTACCATAAGCAATATCGACATAGGCGGCGGTAGATTCTTTCCAGATTTTTGCCGTTGTATTGATATGACTCAATAGCCATTCGTCGGTGCCCCAGGTAATAGCTGATGGAAACGGGTTGCCAAGCAGATGCCAGCCTTTGTTGGTTCCTGAGGTAATGGCGAGGTTTTCAACGATAACTTCTTCGGTAATAAGTGTACCGGTAAACTTCTTGGTATCGGTGTCTTTATATTCAACCAGGTAGCCTTTCCCCGGAATGAAATTACCTCCCCCATGGATCGTAGAGCCGGCACCCTCGAGGGTATTTGCTGTACTCCAGGTAGGGGCAGTCGCATTATTTTTATAATTCACCCACAGGTTGGCAGGTTCCCACCAGGCAAAGAAATCGTAACTGTTAGAGGGAATTGTGGTAAAAGCAGTGTTAATTGACTGTACGGCAACGGGTGATGACAGGAAATGCCATCCGTGGTTGACGGTAGGAATACCCCAGGCAGAAATATCCCTTTCAACAATAGCCGGTACCGCGCTGTTTTGGATCAGGGAGCCTCCGGTTTTCACAACAAGACCGGAGCTTCCCGCTTCATTTACAAGGGTGCCGTTGACCGTAAGTTGTCCGCCGGAAGCTATCTGCAGTTCTGCGCCGCTTTTTATCCAAAGATTATTGTATTGTAAACCACTTGTACTGATCATCGGGAAGTTTGTGATTCCTGTGGAAGGGATTAAAATATCTTCACTTGTGGAGGGAATGGAGTTTGTCGACCAGTTCGTGGCATTATTCCATACCCTGTTGGAACCCCCGGTCCAGGTTACTGTTACCGGACCATCCACTTCGTTGCTTGCGGAGGAAGACAGTGCCGCATTTATGGCCACTACCCTGTAGAAGTAATGTTCAAAAGGGATGAGGGTATTATCGGTGATGGTGGTCACATTGGCTGCAACCGTTTGGAGTGTTCCCCATGAACCGCTTTCGGTGGTTTTGCGTTCGATGCGGAATCCTGATTCATTGGATGAATTATCAGTCCAGTTCAACGACAGGCTTCCTAAGGTTATACCGGTGATTTTTAGATCAGAAGCCGGTAATGGAGCGAGTGTGGTAGCTTCACCCTGTACCCATACAGCATAGCTCCTGGCTGGAAGATCAATCCAGATGTCGTTGGGAATGCCGTTTTCATTGGTTTGTAGATTGGCCTCAAGGTACGGCGAAACTCCCATGATATCGGTAAGCCGTGTACCCACTGCAAGTCCGCTCAACTGCTGATGGAACTGGACACGCACACCTCCAAAGTTTACGGCAACGACCACATCCTTCCCGGCGGTGCCTCCTTTGAGTTGGTAGGTTAGTATATAGGTGTTTGCTGATCCTGCGTCGTTTGAAAATCCGCTGCCGCTTTTATTAAGGTAAGTTACCGAGGTGCTACCGAGAATATAGGCTTTATGCAGGCTCATCAACTGGTTAATCCGCGTTTTGAGGCCATTCTTTTCGGGTGGATAATAGGTGGAGCCATTGTTTGGATACCCATAATAATCAGGATAAAACACACAGGGAAGGCCGACTTTATTGTTTGTGAGCAAATAAGCATAGGCGAGCATGGGGGTGTTCTGGATAAGAGAGGCAAATCCGCTTCCATCGCGGAAATCGTGGTTATTGGCAAAGGTTATTACGTTGAACCCGTTAAGTCCTGTCGCATCCACCAGGCTGGAAGTATACACATTTCGAACATCATAGCCGATCTGATCACAGGATTGCCGGAGTGATTCACGCAGCGAAAAGTCGAAGATACGTGGTTGGATAGCTGCTTTGGTATCTGCGTCCATATAGCTGAGTACGCTGTTGACCCAGCCGGCCAGTTCAGCAGTATTGGTAGAATACCATTCGCCAACCACAAACGGAGGATCCATGCTGTTATCGTGAAGATTATCGAGCAGGTCGCCAATAAATTCGGGGGTAAAGTGTTTCACGGCATCCATGCGCAGACCCCTGATGCCCACGTCGCTCCAGTTCCAGCGTGTCCAGTCGAAGAGTTTGGTTTTGGTATCAGGCTGAAACTGGTCGTAGTCATAAAAAAAATACATACCGTCCCAATCGCCTGCGAGGCTGGTAGCCCTGTCGTTGTTCGGTTTGAAATTACTCCAGTTCATGGCTCCCTGGCTACTGGGAAGTCCGGAGAAATTGGTGAAGGTCTGGTATTTCAGGTCTCCGATGATATCCATGGCTCTTGGTCCTGACCATATTCCAAAGATCCTCTCGTCGGAATACCCGCTACTGCGATTTCCGAAAGAAATAAACAAGGTATCGCCTGCTGCATTGAAATCAGAGGCACCGAGACTCAGGTGGAACTCATCAACGGTACAGCCGGATGCATCAATCGTGGCATACATATCGCGGCCCAGTTCTGTGTTGTTATTTGCCTGTGAACAGTTTCCTCCTCCGTTGGGCTCAGATTCGACAAGTGCAGACAGGTTTCTCCAACCCACCACATTGGTTTGCATGTAAATCTTGTATTCGTAATTAAAAAAATTTGAATGCTGAGATGCTGAACTCAGCTTAAAATAATAATCGCCCGCTCCATTGCCGGAACTTCCGCCCAGGGGAATTATACAACGCATTCTGTCATAAGGAAATGGGTTGGCTCCGCTCTGTGCTTTGCTCCAGTCGTAACCTGCGATATAATTGGCCAGTCCGGAATTCACTTCGGCTTTGCCCCCGTCGCGATGGTTGAAAACCAGGTCGGCAACCGCTTTTATGCCTGCAGTATTTAAAGCTGAAACCGTATTGTTAAGTTGTGTCCGTGTTCCGAAACCGGTAGCGCCTCCTCCATATTCTCCGTAATCGTAGAGGTCTTTTGGATCGTATCCGTTGCTGGCATTCCCAAAGCTGGCCCGGGCCAGCGGAGGTAACCAAATTCCGGTAAATCCTGAGTGCCCAAGATCACTGGCTTTAAGCCGCAGCGTATCTGCCCAGTTGGCTCCCTGTGTTGTTTTCGGGTAATCCCAGTACCAACCCTGCATTAAAAAATCCTGGGCAGTAACATGATTTAATCCCGAACAGATAAAAATGAAAAGAAGGGCAATGTAAAAATTCCCTGTTGCTTTACTGATTGTTTGCTTCATGGTCCTTGTAACATTTATTCCGGTTAGTAATAAGAAACTGTCTGAAATTATAAATGGTTGCAGTATAAAAACATTAAGATTCGTAATAAATGAAAAAAATCAATTGACCTCATCCCCATTCTCCTGAAGGAGAAGGGGAGTTCCTTCTCATTTAGATGACACCCGACTTTAGGGTGCCGTGAATTTGGCTTTTTTAACCAAACTTGTATATGTTCCCCTTACCGTAATTATTGAATAAGATTTCTTGAATTCAATGGCTGATTAATTTTGGTACCGGCAACTTTGTACTGACCATCATTGCTTCCAATGCGGTGACCAATTTAAAAGACACCTTGGACAAACAGCGGCGGAAAATAAATTGATGCCGGGTATTCTGCTTATTTCCATGCACCCATGATCGCGCCGGAAAGTGTCAGGTACATTATTTGGTAGCCTGCATCAATGGCCCAAAGTGTAAAGGATTTTCGCTGGTAAAGCATGTTGATGCCGATGGATGTGGCAATAAAGAATAACCCGATTAAAAATCCGTAAAGTGCACCAGAGAATATGGTAACATTTTGACCGGCATGTCCTTGCAGGATAACAGCCAGCCCAAAATTCATCATGAAAATCAGGATAAAACTTGACCCGAAGATAACGGCCATGTTCCCTTTTTTCAGATATTCCTCTGTGAAATCAAGTGACTTTTGCCAGGATTTTCCAAACAGAACCGGACTATACCAAACTGAACCGAGTGCGAAACTGGCAATGGCCGCAACTGCCAGTGCAAGGAAATTGATGTTTGAGATTTCCATAGATTTGTAATTTAAACAGATTCTAAATTCCAAAAGTAATATAATTCCGGATATGCTCCATCACCCCATGCAAAAAACAAAGGGGCTGCCTCGGTGAGGAGACAGCCCCTGACAGGGTCTCAGTAATTAAAAAGTTACTTTTTCTTCGCAACCTTTTTTTCAGCAGGTTTTGCTGCTGCTGCTGCTTTCTTTTGTTTAATCACAGCCTGGGCTGCAGCCAAACGTGCAATGGGAACTCGGAATGGAGAACAGCTTACATAGTTGAATCCAAGTGAATGGCAGAATTCAACGGAAGCCGGTTCGCCACCATGTTCGCCGCAGATACCGATCTTAAGGTCTTTGCGGGTCTTGCGTCCTTTTTCAACAGCCATGGCCATCAGTTGTCCTACACCTTCGAAGTCGATTACCTGGAATGGATCAACCGGAAGGATCTTCTGCTCAACGTATTCGGGTACAAATCCGCCGATATCGTCGCGTGAGAAGCCAAAGGTCATCTGGGTGAGGTCGTTGGTTCCAAAAGAGAAGAAGGTTGCGGTCTCGGCAATTTTATCGGCCGTGAGGGCAGCACGCGGGATCTCGATCATGGTTCCGACCATGTGGGGGATCTCTTTTATCTTGAATTTTTTGCAGACTTCTGCATAGATCTTGTCGATGATCACATACTGGTGTTTCAACTCTTTTTCGGTACATGTAACCGGAATCATAATTTCGGGAAATACCTTTTTCTTTTCTTTCAGCAGTTCGGCAGTCGCTTCAAAGATAGCACGAACCTGCATTTCGGTGATTTCGGGGTAAGTGATGCCCAAACGAACTCCACGGTGACCCATCATAGGATTGGTTTCGTGAAGTGCATCGGCGCGGCGGTCGAATTCTTCCATGGAGATTTTCAGGCTGTCGGCGATCTTCTTACGGCTCTCCTCGTTTTGCGGGATGAACTCATGCAATGGCGGGTCGAGGGTGCGGATGGTGACAGGATATCCGTCCATGGCGGCCAATGTCTGCTTGATATCTTCCTTTACGTAAGGATAGAGTTCGGCTAATGCTTGCCGGCGTTCTTCTTCCGATTTCGAAGCAATCATTTTACGCAGAAGGAAGAGTGGCGTTTCTGCATTTTTACCATAGAACATGTGTTCGGTACGGAACAGTCCGATCCCTTCGGCGCCAAAAGCACGGGCTTTTGCAGCATCTTCGGGGGTGTCGGCGTTTGTGCGGATTTTCATCGTACGAACAGCATCGCACAGTTTCATAAAGGCCTGGAAATCGGGATTCTCTTCGGCTGCCTTGATCATCGGTAACTGGCCATTGTAGATGTAACCTTTGGAACCGTTCAGGGAGATATAATCACCTTCTGTTAAGGTGATATCACCAATTTTCATCGTTTTTTTGGAAGCCTCAATTTTCAGGCCACCGGCACCAACGATGCAGCATTTCCCCCAGCCACGTGCAACGAGCGCTGCGTGACTTGTCATACCGCCACGGGCAGTGAGGATGGCTTGTGCAGCGCGCATGCCTTCGATATCTTCAGGGTTGGTCTCTTCACGGACGAGGATCACGGTTTTGCCTTTCTTGGCCCAGGCAACGGCATCTTCGGAATTGAATACAATTTGACCGGTTGACCCACCTGGGCCTGCGGGAAGTCCTTTGGCCATAGGCTTGATGCTCTTTTCTGCCTTCGGATCGAGGATTGGGTGAAGCAGCTCATCAAGCTGGCTGGGTTCCACACGCGAAACAGCCTCTTCTTTGGTAATCAGCTTTTCATTAAACATGTCAACGGCCATTTTCACAGCAGCTGGTCCGTTGCGTTTTCCAACGCGGCACTGAAGCATATACAGTTTGCCATCCTGGATGGTGAACTCGATATCGAGCATGTTGCGATAATGCTTTTCGAGGGAGCGCTCAATTTTATGAAGGGCTTTGTAAACAGACGGCATGGCTGTTTCCAACGATTCCAGCTTCATGGTATGCTCGTTTTTGCCAATTTCGTTGATGGGGTTCGGGGTACGGATACCTGCTACAACATCTTCGCCTTGTGCATTTGCTAACCATTCGCCGTAGAAATAATTTTCACCGGTGGCCGGGTTACGTGTGAAGGCCACACCGGTCGCAGAGGTATCGCCCATGTTGCCGAATACCATCGACTGAACATTAACGGCAGTTCCCCATTCGTCGGGGATGCCTTCAAAACGACGGTAAGAGATGGCACGCTTTCCATTCCAGCTGGAGAAAACGGCTCCGACAGCGCCCCAAAGTTGTTCCATAGGATCCTCGGGGAAGGATTTGCCAAGCACTTCTTTTACTTTTTTCTTGTAAATATCAATAAGGGCTTTCAGATCTTCTGCCGTAAGGTCAGTGTCACTTTTGGCGCCTCTTTTTTCTTTCATTTTATGGAGTTCCTTCTCCAGCTGAACGCGCACACCCTGACCTTCCTTGGGTTCAATGCCCGCAGCCTTCTCCATTACCACATCAGAGTACATCTGGATAAGCCGGCGTTGTGAATCGTAGACAAAACGCGGGTTTTTAGTTTTTTTGATGAGACCTTCACGGGTTATATCATTCAATCCGACATTTAAAACTGTCTCCATCATACCTGGCATGGAGGCACGGGCACCGGAACGGACGGAAACAAGGAGTGGATTGGTTTTATCGCCAAAGATGGCGCCCATTTCCGTTTCAGTTGCTTTCAGACTGTCAGCAACCTGTTTCTTTAATTCCTTTGGATATGATTTTTTATTCTGTTGATAGTAAGTACAAACTTCTGTAGTGATTGTAAAACCGGCAGGAACCGGCAGCCCGATGTTCACCATCTCAGCGAGGTTTGCACCCTTACCGCCAAGCAGATTCTTCATTTCGGCCGTACCTTCGGCTTTTTTACCACCAAAATAGTAGACGTACTTGTTTTCGTTAGTTTGTTTTGCCATAGTTGACATCATTTAGGTTAGTGAAAATTTTTGAAGCCGCAAAAGTACAAAATAAAACGGGTATTTCTGTGAAATTCAGGCAGGAAATTTAATAACTGAGTTTGCCGATGTTGTTCATATTCCACAAAATCCATTGCTGTCTTCCAATGATGTATGGTGTGGGGGAGGAGGGGCTCCATCGCAGGGGATTAGGCAGCACCGCGGCAATCAGCGCAGCTTCACCGCGATTTATTTTTGAAGCTGGTTTTTCGAAATTTAGTTGGGAAGCATCCTCAACCCCGTAAACGCCTTTTCCTGTTTCAATAACATTCAGATAGACCTCCAGAATCCGTTTTTTACCCCACACAAATTCAATCAGTACCGTGAAGTAGGCCTCGAGACCTTTGCGAAGCCACGATCGCTGTGGCCATAGAAAGACATTCTTGGCGGTTTGTTGGGAAATAGTACTTGCTCCCCGAACCTTTTTTCCATGTTTTTGCTTGTTGAATTCCCTGGCTTTTTCAATTGATTCAAAATCAAATCCCGAATGATCCATGAACAGATTATCTTCTGAGGCAACAACAGCCAGCGGAAGGTTGGGTGACATATCGCTGATGGAAACCCAATGGTTTTTTAATCTAAGGGTCTGCCCGTTAAATCCCTGCTCCGCAAGTCGGATAATCATGAGTGGTGTTACCGGCGGATTGACATACTTGTAAAGGATGATGACAAAGAATGTGGATGCAAAATAAATGATGATGAAGTACTTGAAAAATTTCAAAGTTTTGAGAAATATTTTTTTCATGAATAATTACCTCTTGGCAATATAGCGGTTCAATTCATCAATGGACGATTCAAATTCGAACGCATCATTCACGAGAAAGTAGTTGTTGATATCCCAGGTATATTTGTAGGCATATTTGGCAAACTCCAGTCGGTTTGATTCAAAGGTGAAGAGTTTCATAATCTCCCTCACCTGTTTGCAAAGCAGGCAGTTCGAACCGGCGATTTGTTTGGCAATGGTAAGTTTGCTGGTTTCGAACGATTTGGATGAGATCGATTCCAGTGCCTGGTCAAATGAATGGGTCGACATGGGGTGAGGACAACCCCGCGGGCCGGAATATTCCGGATGGTCGCCCCTGTCGCTTTCATATTCATCACGGTTGTCGCCATGATAGCGGTTGTCGGTATTGGAGGATGTCTGCGTGGTCGTAGTCGTAAAGCTTGAACTTCCCGATACTCCACCGGCATGGACGGTGGTTGACTGACTGACTGCAGTTGAACTTGTCCGGGGAGTATCCGTGTATATATAAATGCTCTGGCTGGATTGTTGTCCGGTTACTTCATCCAATGGCGTGCTGTTCAGCATCCGTAAAACCCAAATCCCTTTGTTGTTTTTCAGGATCTCATACGTAATCTCAACTTCCGGTTTAAGGTATACGGTTTTATCGATTTCCGTCATCCCCTGGTTTTGAAAGAGGATCTTAATTTTATAGCTGGGTGCATTTAATCCTGTTATTTTCACATTTGTCTCAGGATTAGGTGATTGTTGTATGCCATTCAAGATAACCGTGAACGGTTCATTTGCCTGGGTAAAGATCACAAGATTCGATAACTGGGCCCTGGAGAATAGACACAAGAACATCAGAACAGGCAATAACAGGAGTTTGATGCGGAACTTCATGAGTGCGATGGATTTGAGATTTGTTATTTGGTTTTTCCGGCAATATACCGGTCAAGATCATTCTTTGAGCTTTGAGAATGAAGGGCATCTTTCACATCGGCATAGTTTTCCTGATCGTAGGTATGGTCATAAGCAAACTTGGCAAAACTGATCCTGGAGGACTCAGAATCAAAAATGTTGATCACCAGGATAACCTGTGAAACCCTCAAACAATGCGTTTCTGCCATTTGCTTTGCGGCGCTGAGTTGCAATGGCTCAAATGGCCGCGCACTGACATCGATCAACCGTGCTGTAAAATCGGGATCGGATATTGGATTATCACATCCTTTTGATTTTGTGGATTTGGCAGGTTCATTTTGTGAAGTTTGTTCTGATTTGGTTTCCTTTTTTCCTGCAGAAGTTTCGTGAGCAGGCGGTGGAGGTGCATCTTCCTTCACAGCTCCGCTTTTTTCGTCCATCCATTCGGAGGTGGTCGATTCAAGGATATAAACTCCTTTGGCATTCTTTGTAACCATGAAATACATGGTGCTGTGGGGTTTGTTGAACGTAAGTTTACTTATTTCCTTGATAGACGGGTCGGGAAAAACAATCCGGAGTTTGAAACTCGGGCCACCCGGGTTATCGGCCTCAACCCTGGCAGCCGGCTCGTTGTTACGCATGGTGCCGCCTATAAACAAAGTGAACTTTTCACCTTTCGGAGCAAATACGATGATATTTCCGAATTCTGCCATCGTATTCAGGCAGAGGACACCAAGAAATATTACCAGAGAAAAACGAACAATAATTTTCATTGTTTTCAGGATTTAAAATTGTTTTGCAAATATACTGTAAAAGCTTCTGAATCTTGTACGAGGTATCCTGGCTATTTCTGTATAACGCTGGTTACCTTGATGATTTTAAATTCTGTCCGCCGGTTATATTGATGTTCTTTTTCAGAGCAAACTGATCCATTTTCACAATTGCACCTGTTCAGCAATTGTGTTTCTCCATAACCTTTCGCAGTTATTCTTGTACCGGAAATGCCGCAGGAAATAATATATTGTACCGCCGATTCGGCTCTGCGCTGCGAAAGCAGAAGGTTATATTCCCCGGTGCCCCTGCAGTCGGTGTGTGATCCCAATTCAACAGAAACAGGGTATTCCATCATGATTTTGACAAGATTATCCAGGGATGGTTTGGCATCTTCCCGGATATCCCATTTGTCAAAATTATAGAATATGTTTTCCAGCCGGTAAGTCTTATTGATTTTGAGGGTATCCATGTGAATGGTGACAGGAACCTGTGATATAACCTCTGGCGGGCTTTTTTTTGCAACCCGGATCTTCCTGAAACTGTAAAGATCATCGTTTCCGGAGCCTCCCGGCCTGTTTGAACTGAACATTCCCGACAAGGTATCCTTTAAAAAGACGAGCGAAAAATCATCATAGGATGAGTTTACAGGCAATCCAAGATTGCGCGGTATGATCCATTGATTGTCTTTTATCCGGGCAACAAACAAATCGAGTCCGCCAAATCCAGGCAGGCCATCCGAGGCAAAAAACAGATCTCCGTTCCCTGCCAAAAATGGGAACATTTCCTTCCCGGCGGTATTTATTTCAGGTCCTGCATTGACAGGCTTGCTCCAGCCATTTCCCTCTTTACGGCATATCCAGATATCCGTTTCTCCGTATCCTCCGGGCATGTCGGAAACAAAACATATTGTATTTCCATCGGGCGACAATGCCGGATGCCCCACGGAATAGTCGTCGCTGTTCAGGAAAAAAGGTTCCGGTTTTGACCACTTGCCACCGATTAAATCTGAGGCGAAAATTTTAAGCAAATGGGTCCTGATTCGTCCGGTATCTTTTTTACCCTTGTCGCGATTTAATTGTGTTTGGTTTATGAACACCAGGTTAAATGTGCTGTTGAAGGTTACTGGCCCTTCGTGCCATTCTGTGTGCGGGATGTCTGTTGATATCCCGGGCTTGTTAAAATCGCCGGTAAGATCCTCAGGATCGACTGGTTCTGTAAAAAATAAATTCAGATAGTTATTGCCCGTCCATCCATATTTTTTATTCTCATGATCATCAACAACCCGGTCACTGGCGAAGATAATGCCCTTGTGATAAGGTACCGGTCCGAATTCCGACTGCAGTGAGTTGAGCGGCTTCATGTTTGAAATTTTAAATTCCGGAGTGGCCGTTTGCCACCTGATCGCACTGTCGCAACAGGCAGCATAAAATCTTCCGCGACTTTGCGACTGATCCAGGGAATCATAGGTCAGAAAAAACTTCCTGGCTTCCTGGTATTCTCCAAGGGTACGCAGTACCTGGGCATAATGGTAAAATACTTCAGTTTCTGGTGTTTTATGTGTCTTGCCTTGATAGTCATTCCCGATTGCCTTTTTATACCAGATGCATGCATTTGCAGCATCATTCTGCATTCGGTAGCAATCGGCCAGTAACAAGGTGGCCTCACATGCAGCATTGCCTTTGCTGTTTTTAAGGGTTTTTTGCAATAGTTCGATAGCCTTTGAATAATTGAAAAGCGCAATTTCCTTTTGTGCACTTTGCAAGTCCTTCTGTGCATAACCATCCAGGGATGCAATTGCAATCAGAACGAAAAGGACAAGGCGGAGGAGCATGGATGATGTTGGTTAAAAATATCTTGGGGTTAACATTCTGTCTTTGTGAAAAAGATCAAACTCAAATCCGATTCTGATTTCATGAGAACCTTTATTGTATGATTTCAGCGCATTATACCATATATCATAGGAATACCCGATTGAAAAACCATTGCCAATACCGATTCCCAAAATTAGCCCAACCGCTTTTTCGGTGCGGTAAGCAACACCGAGGGTGAGCAGGTTGTTAAACATAAAACTTGCATTCAAGTCTGCCTGTAAAGGGGCATTCCGGATATATTTCAACAGCATCGAAGGTATGAAATCAAGATTGCCTGAAAGCGGAATGGCTCCCCCGGCCATGCAATAATAATTTCGTCGAAGTTTGGTGAAACTGGTATTGTCGTCGGGTGCGGCGCTCGAGACAACGATCTGGTTCTGGAGCAGGTGTTTGGCAGATAAACCAACATAGAACCGGCTCCCATAATAATAGATGCCAAAATCAACATCAGGAACCATCCTGTTGCTCACATCGTTGCTTAGTAAAACATCCCCGGCGTCCTTTGGATTCAATATTCCCCAGTCGATATCCATATATTTGAACCCGGCCTGCACCCCGAAGCAGAGTGTGGTTGTCGGGAAAATGATCCGGTAGGCAAAAGCCGCCATTGCCCCGTAATCAACCGAAGGACCTAACTCATCGCGGTAAGTGTAAAGTCCTATTCCGATGTGTGGATTATGCAACGGCGTTTGTGCTCCGAAAGAGATCGTTCTCGGTGCACCCTTTATCCCAACCCATTGAAACCTGCTGATAAGATCCATGGAAAACCGGCCGCCACTTCCCGCATAAGCCGGATTGATGGCTAATTTATTGTATGCATACTGCGTGAACAATGGGTCCTGCTGGGCATTGGATATGAATACCGGAAAAATCAACAATATGAGGATGAGTTTTTTCAAGCCGTGAATTATTGGTTACCTCCTCTCACAAATACCCATCCGGAATAGGTACCGCCGTTTGTTATTGATACTATGTAATAATAGGTTCCGTCTGGGACATTTTTCCCCTGGTGATTTGTCCCTTTCCAAACACGGGAAGCGTTGTTGTAATTTTCAATTGAAATGATCTTGTCGCCCCACCTGTCAAAAATCGACACCATGTTGAGCGGAAAATTCTCAATGCAATCGATGATCCAGGTATCATTTACGCCATCACCATTTGGTGTGATAACATTGTGGAAAACGATGCAGGTTTCCTCCTTTGAACCGGGTGTTGAATGAATGGTAATCCGAATGCTGTCGAAAGCCTCACAACCCGTTGATAGATCCTTCACGGAAATAAAAAAAGTGGTTGAAGTATCTAAAGGAACGGTCTGGACCTGTTCCAGGCTATTGTCGGTTAACAATCCGGCAGGTTCCCATGTAAACATGTAGTTTTCTGAACCCTGCGAAGGGTTGGCATTCAATGTTACAGAAGTACCGGCCGTGGTCGATTGATCAGGTCCGGCATCTGCAGCAACCGGCTGATAAATCCGGAGCAGACGCTCATCACTGGCAAAGTATTTAGCACAGCCATTGATGCCAGAAGCTTTTATTATCAGTGTTACTGTGCCTTCTTCTGCCGGTGCAGGCGTGTAGGTTGGTGTAAGTGTTTTATCGTCCGTGAGTTCACCCGTGCCGTTGTGTGTCCACAAAATACTATCGGAATTGAAAACTTCGGCACCGGAAAAATGGATTGGTATGGTCGTACATGTGGAATTATCCGGGCCGGCGATGGCAACAGGAGGCCTTGAAATAGCAAGCAACATGGAGTCTGCACTTGAAGGACAACCAGAAAATGAAGTCGTGGTGAGGATAAGATCCACCTTGCCTGCGGTAATATCTGAAACACCGGGTGTATATACCGGGTGCAACACGGTTGCATCGTCAAAAGTGCCTGTTCCGGAGCTCTCCCAGTATAAATGAAGATAATCCAAGGCAGTCGATCCGGTGATCATGAAAGGGTCAGCCGCGCAGGTAAGATTGTCCGTCCCTGCATTGGCTGTGGATATTTGGTGGATAGTAACAACAACACTGTCAGAAACGGATGGGCAGATGCTGCTGTTGACTGTCCAGGCAAACTGGTACATCCCGGTCGTAAGGTTGCTGACCAGGGTATTTGGGTTGGCAGGATTCAAAATGTCTGCAATAGTCGGCCCAAGTGTCTGGCTCCAGATGCCCGATCCGATAGGTGGTACAACCGAAGCAAGGTGGGTCGAGATCGTATCCGGTCCATGATGGCAGAGTTCCTGATCTGCGCCTGCAAAAGCTGGCGCCAGGGGTGGGTCATTTGTTATGGTGAGGGTGTCGGCCGAAAGGCAATCTCCGTTTGTTATTGTATAACTGAATTCATATTGACCGGGAATCAGCCGGGTTACGATGGCATTCGATAAGCCTGTTGGAGTGATCGTTGTCGAGTCTGGCCCCGAAACCTGGATCCATCTGCCCGTTCCGGGCAGTGGCGTGTTTCCATAGAGGGTAACTGTTGTATCATCGCAAAGGTGCTGATCCGCTCCCGCAAGGGCTTGAATTACGTTGATAACGGTTATGAAAATTGTGTCATTTTTACATTGTGGCGGCATGGGATATCCGCTGTCGCAAACCGAAATGACGATGGTATCTGTCCCTGAATAACCGTTGACCGGTGTATAGGTAAATGACCCATCCTCCGCTAAAACCACAGAACCATTTGCTGGTTCCCTGATGGGTGGTACAATGGCCGTCATGGCTGTATTTTCAACAGGATCGGAGTCATTGGCGAGTACGTTTCCTGAAACGCTTGTATTTTCGCATAAAGAGACAACTTCATTTTTTACAACGGGAGGATCATTCACAGGCGTAACGGTAATAAACACCAAAGCCGTATCGCATAGGTTATCGAAGTCACAGATCCTGTAACCGAGTGTATCGTAGCCGTAATAGTTGCCGGCAGGTGTATAAACAATATATCCGCTGTTATAGGAAACGATCGCACCGCCATGCCGGGGGCTACTGATGATGGAAAGGCTTCTGCGGTTGATGTTATGGTCGCAATCAGTATCGTTTGCCAGCACAGGAGATGTGACAGGAGTATCTTCAGGCGTAGTTGCAGAATCATTTATCGCAACAGGATTAACAGGTGGCGGAATAATTGTAAAGGTAGCAGGCGCAAGGTTGCCGATGCCACAGGAAGTGAGTCCGGTGGAACTTAAATTTGATTGCTGTGCGGGATTTACCGCGCCATGATAACTGGCGGTTACCTGGCAACTTGCATGTGTGATCGTGGTGTCCTTGAGCAGGATGCAATCGGTGATGACCTTTGTTTTGTATTGCAGGTTAAACGGCGGATCGCCGACTTCTACCAGATCATCGGGAATGTTGAAATTCAAGGCTTTGGTCATGATGTTGTAACTGGTACTCACTCCAACCGGAATGGGAGGAAGCACCTGTAAAAAATCAAGTCCGGGAGGAATTGTCGTGGAAAGGGTGAGATTTTGAGCTGCATCGTTTCCATTGTTACCTGATACAATGGAGAAGGTCAGGGTGTCTCCCGCATTTACACTTCCACCTGTTCCTCCGGGCATTGCCGGAATGGTAAACAACGTCAATATATCGGGATACCACACATCCACCACAAACCCGATGAGGAACATCCCATATATTTCCTGGTCAGTGCCAACACGGATGGTTGCTGATGTCTGACTATTACCAATCACGCTATTTCCGGCATTTGGGATTGGAAATTTATCAGCATCAAATCCCAGGGTATTCTGACTTGCCGGCACCCTGTCAAGGAATTGTGCGCCGTCACGACCAATGATACTATGAAAGAAATTGTTTGTCTGACGCAGTGCCGAACTCATGGTAAGCCATGAGGCATCCACCTTTTGTATCTCGCAGTAATCGCCGGTCAGATCCCAGTCTCCTTCGAGGGAACCCATCATAAATTCGACATTGACATTGCCGGTGGGGACTGTCTGGAATCCACTGAAGGTGAATGGCAAAGGATTTGGAACCATTTCGGTAGCTACATGAACATATCCGTCAAAAATGGCAATATTTTTTTGGGGAAGTGAAGTGCTCTCATATACCACCACTATAATCCAGCCTCCTGATGTGCCGGTGTTCCCGCCGCCATGACTTATCAGGGTGCCTTGTTTCGCTTTTACATTCGCTACCCAATAGGTACCGGTCGGATCTTCAGATACCAGGCTGGTAATGTCTTTGACACAGGTATAGGGATCATTGTAAAAGTGCTCCAGTCTCCCCTGGTAGATTACATCGTCGGCTTCAACTGTTGTATAGACCGTATCTCCGGGAACTTTCAGTTTGACGAAATTAAAACTCCAGTTTGGTTCAAACCCCGGGTCTTCATAATCTGCTGCCGACCAGTACAGAAAAACTTTTTTCATGACCGGGCAAACCAATCCTGCCGGAAGTGCTAGTGTTGCATTGCTGGAATTGAAGGTGGAGGTATCCTGATCAACATCCACAAAAACAGTGACTACATTGTGGTTTCCCAGGGTTCCATTGTAATCCCCGGTAGCAGTGTTCGAAAGAACATTATTGGCTATGAGCGTCATGTTGCCCTTGATGGATGTTTGATACCGCAACATGAATGGCGCCTTGATCTGACCCTGCAACCTGACTGTAAATGCACCAACAGCAAGAATACAAAGTAATAGATGAAATCTCAACATGTAAGTCTTAAAGTACATCCGATCAAAATTACATTCAAAGATACATAAACTCCTTTGAAAATGCACCAATGCAAAGAATGCATTCAATGCGATCAATGCAGGTAATGCATTCAATACATTCATTGTATTCATTATATTCATTGCCTGCATTGTATTCATTGCCTGCATTGTATTCATTGCCTGCATTGTATTCATTGCCTGCATTGCATGCATTGCTTTCCTTTGGAAGTTAGCCCCCCTTTTTCTACCTTTGCTGTTCCAAAACTAACAGATCTATGAGCAATTTTATCGGTATCCGGCACGAGGATAAATACAAACTTGAGCGAAGGGCTCCGCTAACACCAAAGCACGTTGCCCGGCTTGTCAAACAAAAAAAACTGGATATCATAGTCCAGACATCTGATAAACGTATTTTTTCGGATGAGGAGTACATTCTTGCAGGCGCTAAAATTGCAAAAGACCTTAAAAAATGTTCCGTCATTTTTGGCGTCAAGGAGATGCCGGAATCCTTTTTTGAACCTGACAAAACATATGTCTTTTTTGCACATGTTGTAAAGGGGCAACCTTACAATATGGCCATGCTGCGTCGAATGATGGAGCTGAAATGCAATCTGATAGAGTACGAAAAGGTAGTGGATGAACAGGGAAAACGTCTGATCTTTTTCGGACGTTATGCAGGGATGGCCGGAATGATCAATTCGTTGTGGGCGTTGGGTTTAAGGCTCAAGGAGACCGGGTACCATTCAAATCTGGTAAAGCTGAAACAAGCTCATCATTATCAAACACTTAATGAGGCAAAAGATGATATTTCGGCCATCGGGCAACTCATTGCTGAAAACGGAATCCCTCACGAGTTACGGCCTTTTGTGATAGGCATTACCGGGTACGGCAATGTTTCACAGGGAGTGCAGGAAATCATTGGATTACTGCCCGTTAAGGAGATATCCCCTGAAAAACTTCTGGAACTGCATCGCCGTAAAAAACTTCCTGACAACCTTGTCTATAAAGTTATTTTCAAAGAAGAGGACCTTTTTGAACATGTTGATGGCGAACTTTTTGATCTGCATGATTATTATAATGATCCGCAAAGCTACCGGAGTAAATTTGAAAAATATCTCCCATATCTTTCGATGTTGATCAACTGCATATATTGGGATAAACGTTATCCGCGTTTGGTTACAACAGCTTACCTGAAAAAATTATTCGCCCGCGGGAATCCAAGGCTTTCCGTGATCGGAGATATCAGTTGTGATGTGCAGGGTTCTGTTGAGTGTACGTTGAAACCAACTGAAATTGATGATCCGGTTTATGTGTTTAACCCGGAAACCGGACAAATAAACATGGGTCATAAGGGTGATGGCGTACTGGTAATGGCCGTGGATATTCTGCCGGCAGAGTTGCCACGTGATTCGTCAGATGGATTTGCAGATGTACTGGTGAATTTTGTAAAACCGATTGCAGATGCCGATTTTGAAGAACATTTCGATGATCTGGATTTGCCAAAAGCCATCAAAAAAGCCTTGATCCTTCACAAAGGTGAACTAACACCGGATTATAAATATATGGAGGAATTTTTGAAAGCGTGAGCACCGCTCACCCGCTCACCCAATTCACCAACTCATAAACTCCCAAATCACATGAAAAACATCCTAATTCTCGGTTCCGGACTTGTTGCCAGACCCATTATCCAGTACCTGCTTTCGAAAGACTATCACGTTACTGTTGCCTCCAATACACCCGATCGTTCCGATGCCATGATCGCCGGGAACCTCAACGGGACATCTGTTTTCTGGGATGCGGGTGATGAGGATTCATTAGACCTCATGATCACTTCACACGATATTGTGGTCAGCCTGCTTCCCTATGTCTTTCATGTGATGGTTGCAAAACATTGTGTAAACCATCGCAAGAACATGGTAACTACATCTTATGTAAAACCTGAAATGTACGCCCTGGATGCAGCTGCAAAAGAGGCTGATGTCATCCTGCTCAATGAAATGGGACTCGATCCCGGAATAGATCACATGTCGGCCATGCGGATCATCGACAAAGTACACGATCGCGAAGGAGCCATTCTTGAATTTTATTCGATATGCGGTGCTCTCCCGGCGCCTGAAGCAGCCACCAATCCGTTCAGGTATAAATTCTCCTGGAGTCCGAAAGGGGTTGTACTTGCCGGAAATAATGATGCGGTTTTTTTACAACATGGCAAAATTGTCTCAGTCCCCACCCGCGATTTGTTTAAAAATCCATTTCATGTAAACTTCCCGGAGATCGGCGAGCTGGAAGTTTATCCGAACCGCGATTCACTTGCATACAAGGAAATTTATGGAATCCCTGAAGCCCAAACCATGTTCCGCGGTACCTTCAGGTACAATGGTTGGTGCGAAACTCTTGATGCATTAAAACAACTGAACCTGATCTCTGTCGAAAAAATCGAAATGACCGGAATGACCTATGCCGACATGGTTCTGCATCAAATTGATCAATTGCGTAAAAATAAATCCAATCAAAATCCACAAAACCCTGACCAATCCTCAAACACATCATCACATCATCACATCATCACATCATCACATCACCACATCACCACATCAGCCATCCGTCAGCAGGTTGCAGAATTTCTTGGAATTCCTGAAACGGCTCATGCCCTGGAAGCGATGAATTGGCTTGGACTGTTTGATCTCTCCCCCTTGAACCGCCACATGGATTCAACTTTTGAAGTAACTTCCGACCTGATGATTGCAAAAATGGAACTTGGCCAAACTGAGCGGGACATGGTTGCCATGCAGCATACTTTCCTGGCAGCGTTTTCGGATGGACGAAAAGAGGTGATCCGATCGAGGATGCTGGATTTCGGAACACTTGATACCGATACTTCTATTGCCCGCACTGTTGCTTTACCAGCAGCAATCGGCGTCGAAATGATCCTGAACGGACAAATCAAAATAAAAGGAGTACATGTTCCGGTAATACCTGAAATCTACAATCCGGTGCTTGACAAACTTGAAACCATGGGCATTAAAATGGTGGAAGAATATGGGCTGCCGGTGTCGGAGATGGTTAATACATAAAAAAGTGACAAGGGACAAGTGACAAGTGACAAGTGACAAGTGACAAGTAATAAGTGACAAGTGACAAATGACAAGTGACAAGTCAGTTGGCTTTTCGTAATTGGTAAATTTCATATTCTTAAATCTCTTAATACTTATGGGAATAGGCGAAATCATTTTAATTGTAATAGTCGGCATCGTATTGTATGCAGTTTTCAGCATGCGTAAAAAACCGTCCGACCCGAATGCTCAACAATTTAATAAGGATAATGCCAATGCAGAGCGTTCGGAAACTGAGCCGGCCAATAACCAGAATGGTGAGCCACGGCGAAAAGCAGGCTATGCCAAATGGATTGGAGGTGGCCTCGGTTGGGCTTTCGGGGGACCAATCGGTGCTATCCTTGGCGTTGCGTTGGGATCGATGTTTGATGGAATGAATGTAGGAAATGTTTCCTACCGGGGTACTCCCCGTGGTGATTTTGCAATGAGCCTGCTTGTCCTCTCCGCTGCAGTGATGAACGCCGATCAGAAAGTGGTAAAATCGGAACTTGAATTTGTCAGGAACTTCTTTGTTACCCAGTTTGGCTTAGACGAAGGAACACGGTTGATATCAATGTTACGCGAAATATTAAAGCAGGAAATCAATGTTCAACAAGTCAGTGTTCAGGTTGGACAATACACCGATTATCCTGTCAAACTGCAACTGGTTCATTACCTTTTTGGAATTGCTGCTGCCGATGGTCAATATCATCCGGATGAAGTTGCCATGATTTCTACCATCGCCACTTTTATGGGAATCCCTGCATCTGAATTCACATCTATCAAGGCCATGTTTGTAAAAAATTTCAACTGGGCCTATGATGTTCTTGAAATTACGACAGGTGCGACCGATGAAGAAGTCAAGAAAGCCTACCGGGAAATGGCAAAAAAACATCATCCTGACAAGGTTGCTCATCTTGGTGACGATGTCAAAAAGGCATCCACCGCAAAATTCCAGGAAATAAGTGCTGCTTATGAGGAAATAAAAAAACAACGCGGTATAAATTAACCATTCACCATGCTTTTTTCTGAAAATAAAATCGGACCAGTCATTTTACGCAACAGGTCAATCCGGTCGGCGGCGTTTGAAGGAATGTGCCCAAACAACAAAGTGTCGGAGAATCTGGTTAAATACCACACCGCTGTTGCAGCCGGGGGCATAGGTATGACAACGGTCGCATATGCTTCAGTGTCGCGAAGTGGCTTGTCATTCCCGCATCAGCTTCTGCTTACCAGGGATGCGATCCCTGCTATGCAGCGTCTTACACAGGCAATTCATCAGCAGGGCGCTGCAGCAGCGATTCAGATTGGGCATTGCGGACAAATGGCCAATACATCGGTGTCGGGTGTTTGTCTTGCTCCAACAGGTGGATTTAATTTGTACGGACCAACCATACCAAGAACCATTTCATTAAAAGAGATCAAAGACCTTATCAGGGAATTCGGTACCGCTGTAAGCATTGTCAGGGAAGCCGGATTCGATGTTGTTGAAGTGCATGCAGGACATGGTTACCTGATAAGTCAGTTTCTTTCACCGTACACAAATAAACGTAAAGATAACTATGGAGGTTCATTTGAAAACCGAAGCCGGTTTTTGGTTGAAGTAATCAGGGAAGTAATTGATAACGCCGGTTCCGGGATGGGTGTGGTTGTTAAAATGAATCTCAGGGATGGTTTCAGGGGCGGCATGGAACTAGATGAGGCAATTTTGGTGGCCGGAATGCTGGAACACGAAGGAGTGCATGGATTGGTGCTGTCGGGCGGATTTGTCTCCAAAGCCCCCATGTATATCCTGAGAGGCAACATGCCGGTCGATGTAATGGCGCATTATATGAAGAATCCCTTGATGAAATTTGGAATCCGTTACTTTGGCAATTTTCTTATGAAACCAGAGCCCTTTAAAGCAGCCTATTTTCTTGAAGATGCCCTGAAGGTACGTGCAGAAGTGAAATTGCCACTGATTTTGGTTGGTGGATTGAAATCAAAAGAGGTGATTGAAGATGTTCTGGCAAAAGGATTCGATTTCGTTCAGATTGCACGGGCATTGATTCATGACCCGGCATTCATCAATAAATTAAAAACTGGTGAAGTACTCGAATCCGGTTGTCAGTGCTCAAACTATTGCATTGCCAGAATGTACTCAGGAGAGATGGCCTGTTTTCAACTGCAAAAGGACCTTCCTGAGCATTGGAGAGCCAGATTGGCATGAAAAAATGGGCCATAAGAGAATCTTACAGCCCATTCAAAACATACACAAAACAAAACCAAACCAAACTTTTCGCAGAGTTAATCAGGCAAAATTGGGATCCGAGATCGAAACTCAGTTTTACTTGATAAGCACAATGCGCCTGACGGTCGAAGTGCCTTCAATTTTAATACGCATAAAATAACATCCCTTGGATTCCGGCGAAAGATCGAATGAATAATCGCTGGCACCTGAACAAATCCTTGATAAAATGGTTTTACCGTTTATATCCATGATGGTAACTTCTGCTGTTTGATCAGCAAAATTTTCAGTGTTTAGTTTGAAAAATCCCATGGTTGGATTGGGATAAACCTGCAACCCGCTAAGGGCTTGTTCACCAACGCCTACTGTTGAAGCTGCTTGCGTAACAGTCACTGTTTGCGGCGCCAATCCTGAAACAGCGGTCGTGATCGTTGCAACCCGCACCAGGTTTGATGGATTTGCTTCGAACACCGCTGAAATCGAACCGTTCCCGTTCCCTGAAGGTGTTACCGTACACCAGGCAGCATTGCTTGAAGATGTCCAGCCTGTGTTTGAAACCACATTAAATAATGTCGTTCCTGAGGCTGCCGAAACATTCTGGTTGGCAGGACCGACAGCAAGTGTCGGTAAAGCGCCCGACTGGGTTAAGGTTACAGTTTGATCCGTAAGTCCCGTAACCATAATTGTTATTGTAGCAACACGCTGGATTACAGAAGTGTTTTCTGAATAATTGGCTGCGATTGAACCGTTTCCGGAACCACTTGTCGTAACAGTACACCAGTTGGCATTGGATGCAGTTGTCCAATTCGTATTGGATGTTACCGCGAAGGTTGTTATGCCAGCCGAGGCAGAAACAACCTGGTTGGCTGGCGATACGGCAAGGGTTGGTGTGAAGGCCACAGCGGTAAAACTCGCCACCATGCCCATTCCTGCATGAGGAGTACAAACATAATTGTAGTTACCTGCAACTGTTACATGATAATCATATGTAGTGTTTGAACTTGTGATAAGTTCGTCCCAACTGGCAGCTCCTCCAGGAATTGCACCAGAGGTTGTTGTATGGGATCCCGCACTCCATTGCCAGCGTACGGTATCACCAACTGAAACAGTTACTGTTGAAGGATTGAAGAAATAATTTCCGACAAGCACGATATGCTTGACAGCAAAAGCCGGTATATTGAAAAACATGACTGCCAGAATCATCAGGGCAGAAATGAAGGTTGTAGATTTTTTCATAAGAACATATATTAAATTAATTAAGACTAAATAAATGCAAATATATGATATTTTTTCTAAGGATGTCACGTTTATGAAATTTATTTTTCCAATGATGTTTAACTGAAGAATTCATTGATATGATTTTTTTACTGATCGGGCCCAACCATACCAGTAAAAGGCTGAAATTACTAAAAGACTGGTTAAAAAAGAACCAGCGCTGAAAGCGCATAATATTATTAACCGTGGGTGAAGCCCACGGAAATCATACTACAATCAAAACCTGAGCCCTGAAAGGGCGATATATTTCACAGTAGCAGCAATATGCCGCCCTTTCAGGGCTAAAGTTGGGCGTGATTTGCAACAACCGTGGGCTTCACCCACGGTTAATTATGTCACGCCACTTCATGGCTGATTGATGACCAAATCCATCAATGGCAGCATTTCGCTCATTAAATTTCTTTTGTTAAAAACCTTTGGCTTCTGACCGGAATCGTCTGCTGCAACAGTATTTTCAGTAAATAACTATGAATCTATCAGAAATATCCTATTTTTGGAACTGAATTTTACAACCATGATCCAACTGAAATATTCCTTTTTACTATTCCTGATTTTAGGGATTACTCCGGTTTTTGCTCAGTCATCTTCGGGAAATCCTGTTGAAACAGAAACGAATCCGGCTATTCTGGCAAAACTTGAACAGTGGAAAGACCTGAAATTCGGGTTGCTGATGCACTGGGGTACATACAGCCAGTGGGGAATTGTAGAATCCTGGTCGCTGTGTTCCGAAGACGTGGAGTGGTGCAGGCGTAAGATTAGCAACTACATGGATTACTGCCGTGAATATACAAAATTGAAAACCACCTTCAATCCAACAAAGTTTGACCCTGTCAAATGGGCTGAGGCTGCTAATTATGCCGGAATGAAATATGTGATCTTCACCACGAAGCATCATGACGGATTCTGCATGTTTGACACGAAACAAACAGACTACAGGATCACCGATACAGCTTGTCCGTTTCATACAAATAAAAAAGCAAACGTGACCAAAGAAATTTTCAATGCCTTCAGGGCAAAGGGTTTCTGGACAGGTGCCTACTTTTCAAAGCCTGACTGGCATTGCAACGATTACTGGGCTGAGGAGTGGGCTACACCTAACCGTAATGTAAATTACGACATAAAGAAATATCCGCAACGCTGGCAAAAATATTGCGATTTTACCTACAATCAGATCAGGGAACTGATGAATGATTACGGAAAAGTTGATATTCTCTGGTTGGATGGGGGATGGGTTGATCCAAAAAACGGGCAGGACATCAACATGGCTAAAATTGCCACGATGGCACGAAGTTATCAGCATGATATGCTAATTGTGGATCGCACTGTAACCGGAAAATATGAGAACTATCGAACACCAGAACAGGAAATTCCCGACAAATTGCTGGATTACCCCTGGGAAACATGCATGACCATGGCCTCGTCATGGTCATATGTGCCTGGAGATATCTACAAACCAACCTGCAAGATTATCCATATGTTGGTCGATATCGTATGCAAAGGAGGAAATTATCTTCTCAACATTGGTCCTTCGCCCGAAGGGGAATGGGCCGACAGTGCATATACACGAATGCGTGAGATAGGCGACTGGATGAAGATCAACGGAGTTGCCATTTATAAATCACGTCCCATTTATCCTTATAAATCAGGGAAAGTTTGTTTTACTTCCGGTTCCGCTGGAGCCATTTACGCCATTTATCTGGCAGAGGCTGATGAAACAACGATGCCGGCAACGATTCAGGTTAACGGGATAAAACTTGCAAAAGGATCAACCGTTGGGTTATTGGGATACAAAGGTACACTGAAATGGAAACAGGAGCAGGGTTCAGAAATCCAGATCATTATCCCGCCGGCCCTGCAGAAAAAACCACCCTGCAAACACGCGTGGACCTTCCGGTTTTCCGGTCAATCGTGAAAACGCCAGGCCACACCAAATTTGAAGGCGCCATCCTGCATGGGATATGACGGTGTGGTATAATAGGTACGTCCCATGAAACTGGCATTGAAATGAGTATAGGTAAAAAAGAACCTTGCCCGTTGTATCTTGAGGTTGATAAATACATCCATGTAAAGGTAATTTCCGATCTCCCGGCGGTCCTGCAAATAAAATGACCGTGTAGCCGGGTTGTAATTATCAGCGTAATATGATGTATTATAGAAAAAATTCAATCCGGGCTGCAAAGTGGCAGCTCCCTTAAAGAGAGTCTGTGTATAATACAATGCAAGATTGCCTATAAATGCCGGAAGTCGCAAAATGGTAGCTCCCTGAACAGTTTGATATGCCAGTTGTGCCTTTATTGTAAATTTCCAAAGATCCAGGTTTGTGTTCAGGTAAACCTGCATATGACCGAATTCACTTTGGTTTTGTTGCGGTCTTCCTGAGGAATCCAGGTATACAAAATTGTTGATGCGGCTAATGTTGAGCCCGGTTTCTAAAAATTTCCATAAATAGTTGAATCCCCCGGAGATCACGCCCTGTTTCTTCCATGTTGTATCCCACTGGTAATTGTTACCCCGGTAATGTTCATAGAACCATCCTGGCTTCTGAAAAATATAGGTTCCGGTGAGCGAAATAATTCCTGCATTTTTGTCCTTACTCCCTAAAATGGATGATAATTTAACCCTTAAACTCAGGTCGCCTTCGTTGTAATGACCCAGCACGTAATCGCCCCGTGCAAGCAATCTTAAACTTGGGAAGGGGTTGAAATCGATTTCGGCATGCGGAATATACTGATTGAAAATATTTTTAATACCATGGAGCAGAACCTCTGTATATTGTTGTCTGATTCCGGCTGCAAGTTGCAGAACCCTGAGTTTATTTTTTGGGTTGAAACTCGGGTTTGACCAAACTACTTCATTGATGATATTCATGACCCTGAGCGAGTCAAATGTAACCACGGTATCAAGGATCGGCGGAGGATAGAATCCGCTGTCGGGTTGTTTGTCGATGTAATTCTGGATCTGCCGGCTATATTGAAACGAATAGGAGAGGCGGCCCAGCTCAATTCTTTTTCTGTTTCCCAGGGTTGTATCTTTTTCGTTTCTTGGATGGCGGGTCAGGTTAAAATAATGTTTCATGAAAAAGCCGGTTTCCCTGATGTTGTTTTGTGCACTTTCAAGATTAACCGGAATGACCTGTCTGTTTGTTTCCACGTTATTTTCAAAGAGGCTGTCATATTTGATTCCCCCATTCTCATTATTCCGTAGACGGTTGATTGTGAAATTTGCAATCACGCCATACCGTTTATTTTTCGAAAAGAACTGAGTTGTCAATACAAAGTTGATATGGTTGGTTCTTTGGCGGACATAGGCGCCAGGAGAATTCATCACCCGTAAATCGAAACCCAGGTTAAGACTCCGGTAGATATTACGGCTAAAAATGGCATGAAAGTTTTGTTCTTTCTTGGCACCTTGTACATAGGTCAGTTCAGTATATGTTTTATAGACCTTGTAATATTTCACACTGTCATTTTGGTACAGGAACCGGTCGAAGGAGTGGATGCCATAGTCGAATCCACTTTCACGCATGAATGGGAAGGGGGTAAGTGATCGTGAGTCTTGACCAATATTACCGAGGGTGGCATAAAACCGGTTATATTTAAATAATTGATTATAGTTTTCAAAACCTGTGATAGCGGTATCGTTGGGATGAAGCTTCAGTGAACCGAGTTTTTCAAAATCGCTGTTAAAGTAAGATACTTCGGTAGAATCACGATGTTTTTTTATGGAGTCGATTGCAATACGGTTCAGTATTGCCTGTTGCTGGGAAACAGCGGAACGTTGATTTCTTGCTGAATCAGTCTCCTGGGGATGGATTGTATCAGTAGATTGAGAATAGCCATTCAGCGTGCAACTTATGAAGAGCAGAATGGCCAATGGAAGAAAATGGTTGAAACTATAGTGCATTCAGCAGAGAGGTATTTGAGGATAAAGGTATGGAAAAAAACGGAGGCATAGGAGCGAAGAAGGCAAAAAAAAACCCAGCGATAAGGCTGGGTTTAAAAAAGATCGGCGACGACATACTCTCCCACAAAAACTGCAGTACCATCTGCGCAAGTGGGCTTAACGACTCTGTTCGGAAAGGGAAGAGGTGAACACCACTGCTATAGTCACCGTAAGATCTTATGTAGAGACGGGTCATTGACCCGTCTTAGACGGGTTTAAACCCGTCTCTACAACGAATACGATTTGACATATAGAGAAAGAAAACACAACAATTAATTAAAAGTTTGCCATTGAAGAAAGCTTACGGGTAATTAGTACTACTCGGCTATGACATTACTGCCTTTAGACCTGTAGCCTATCAACGTCGTGGTCTACG
>CAIYES010000540.1 GCA_903925275.1 uncultured Bacteroidales bacterium | reverse complement strand
ATTTCAGATGCATTTAAGTCTGGCGTTTTTAGTGACTTACATGGAGGTGTAAATCAAAATATTCATGCTGAGAACATTAAAAACCAATATATCACATTTCCTCAATCATTTTCAGAACAAAATTCCATCGTCCGTTTTCTTGATCACAAAACCGGCCAGATTGACCGCTTCATCGCCAACCGCCAAAAGCAAATTGAGTTGTTGAGGGAACAACTGCATTTTAAAATAAATGATGCAATTACTAAAGGAATTAATCCCAAAGTACGATTAAAACCAACAGATATTAAATATGTTCCAGAAATCCCGGAACATTGGGATGTTAGAAAATTTAAAAGTCTTACTTCCATTCTAACCTGTGGAGTTGCCGCTACTCCTGAATATGTTGATGAAAGCGAGGGGGTGCCATTTCTTTCTGCTCAAAACTGTCGTCCGTTCAGAATGGATTTGTCAACTTATAATTACATCAAACCCTCTTTACATAAACAGCTTACCAAGTATAAAAAGCCTCAAAGAGGTGATGTATTAGTCACAAGAGTCGGTGCTGGAATCGGGCAAGCCTGCGTTATTGATACAGATTTGGAATTTTCTGTTTATGTGAGTTTAACCCACATCAGGCCGAATAAGCAATTTTTGGGTGAATATATTGTTTATTTTTTCAATACAGAGTATTGCTATCAGCTAAATCATGAAGGTACTGTAGTTGCAGGTGGACAAGGAAATTTAAATGTTCAAAATGTAGAACGCTACCGTATTCCACTACCACCTGTTGAAGAACAAATAGAAATTATTGCCTATCTCGATAATTACAGAGCTGAAATGGATACCCTCATCTCCAAATACCAAAAGCAGACAGAATTAATGCAGGAATACCGGACCTCGTTAATCAGCCAGGCAGTAACGGGCAAGATCGATGTGAGAGATTGGCAACCACGGAACGGGAAACTCAGTACAGAACAATTGCCAATGGCAATAACGTCAGAAAATTAAAGGACCATGAGCAACGATTTAACCAATTCGGGCATTGCCCGGCAAAACTTGCCAAAAACGGTTACGCGGTGATAACTGATAACCGTCTGAAAGACTTCAAGTTAGTTGTTCAGCAACAATTTGATCCCGAACTGGATTTCGGGATCAAAACAATACAATTGGAAAACTGAAAGTAAAACCGAGTAAGATATGCAGAATATAATCATTTATAAAACAGAAGACGGTAAAGCGAGTGTGGCACTTTTTGCTAAAGATGGAATGGTTTGGATGAACCAGAACCAGCTTGCCGAACTTTTTGACACCTCCATTCCAAATATCAGCATGCACATATCCAACATACTGAAAGAAGGAGAGTTAGCAGAAGTTTCAGTTATTAAGGATTACTTAACAACTGCAACTGACGGCAAGGAATACAATGTCTCTTTCTATTCATTGGAAATGATTTTAGCAATAGGATTCCGGGTAAAGAGTAAACGTGGTACCCAGTTCCGGATTTGGGCAAACCGGAACCTGAAAGAATACATGGTCAAAGGCTTTTTAATGGATGACGAACGTTTGAAAAATCCTGATGGAAGACCCGACTACTTTGATGAACTTTTGGCACGCATACGGGATATTCGTGCCTCTGAAAAACGTTTCTACCAAAAGGTGCGCGATTTATTTGCTCTTTCCAGCGATTATGATGCCACCGACAAAGCAACTCAAATGTTTTTTGCCGAAACACAAAACAAACTTTTATTTGCAGTTACAGGGAAAACAGCCGCAGAAATAATCGTGGCCTCTGCTTCTGCTGAAAAAGAAAACATGGGTCTTACTTCATGGAAAGGCGCAATAGTAAGGAAACAGGATATAATTATTGCAAAGAACTATTTGTCCCAAGATGAAATTGATACACTGAACAGGCTTGTTGTGATTTTCCTTGAAACTGCTGAATTAACAGTAAAAGAAAGAAAGGATCTTCGTTTGGCATTTTGGAAAGAAAATGTAGACAAATTACTGAATTTTCAAAACAAAAATATTCTTCAGGGGAGTGGAACAATTTCCAGCTCAGAAATGGAAGCCATTGTGGGCAATATATATGAAGAATTTGATCAAAAGCGAAAACAATATGAAGCCCTCAGTGCCGACCAGAACGACTTGGAAGAGATAAAAGAAATCGAAAGTCAAATCAGGAAACGCAAAAAAAAATAACGCATGAACGGATTAAAGGAAATAAATTTCGAAGATACGGTATTTGACTATCTGAAAGAAAGTATTCTTTTTTCGGTTCGCAACAGTGATGACATTGATCTAGAACACGTCCTGGACAAATACTTATTGGAGCAGTTTATCCGTGATTCGCAACCTGATACCTGGCGTAAATTAGAAAAACTGTTTCCGGTAGACCCGATGGAGGCTGTGGCAGATGAATTTGCAAAACTGCGAAACAAACGGGGTGTTCTGAATCTGATCCGGGAAGGTTTTACATTGCAGGGCGCCAAAATTAACCTGATATGGTTCAAGCCTGCATCGGGATTAAATCCGGAACATCTGAAGAAATACCAAGCCAACCGGTTCTCGGTGATCAGGCAATTTCATTACAGTACCCAATATCCCGACAAGAGCCTGGATTTGGTCATTGGCATCAATGGTATTCCGATCATTACGTTGGAATTAAAAAACGAATTCTCAGGGCAAAACGTAACGCATGCGGTGGAGCAATACAGCAAGCGCAGGGAGAGTCGGGATACGTTTCTGAAAAACTGTCTGGTTCATTTTGCGGTGGATAACAACACCGCATTGATGACCACTAAATTGGAAAACGGGAACACCCGGTTTCTGCCATTCAACCGGGATACCCGGAATCCTGTTATCTCCGGAAAATTCGCAAGCAGTTATTTATGGGAAGAGGTATTGCAGGCAAATAGTTTGCTGGAGATGCTGAACAATTACATCTTCTATGAAGAGGACGAAAAGACCAAAGAGGTCACAACCATCTTCCCTCGTTATCATCAGCGGGATTGTGTTCGTAAATTATTGATCTCGGTCAGGCAAGATGGCACAGGTCATAATTACCTTATTCAGCACAGCGCAGGAAGCGGAAAGAGCAAAACCATTGCATGGCTGGCTCATCAACTTTCCAACCTGTTTGGCGACAACCAGGAGCCCATATTCGACAGCATCATTGTAATCACCGACCGAATCGTACTGGATAAGCAACTGCAAAAACAGATAAAGCAATTTGAGAAAATCAATGGGACTGTAAGAACCATCACCAAAGGCAGTAAACAACTGATAAAAGCCTTGACCGATGGCGATAAAATCATCATCAGCACATTGCAAAAGTTTGGTTACATAGGCGAAGTGGCTGACCTGAACGGCAAACATTTTGCCATCATTGTAGATGAAGCTCACAGCAGTCAAACCGGCGAGAATGTAAAAGATTTGAAAATCAGTTTAACAACCGATGAAGCACTGAAGAACATCATTAACCAGGATGATGAAAATGAGGAACCCAAAGATACTGTTGAGGCTGCATTGGAAAAAATCATGGCAAGCCGGCAGAAATTGCCTCATCTCTCCTTTTTTGCCTTCACAGCGACACCTAAGACCAAAACCTTAGAACTATTTGGCATCCCGGATGCTTCCAAGAAATCGGGATTTAGCGCTTACCATGAGTACACCATGCGCCAGGCGATTGAAGAAGGGTTCATTTTAAACGTCTTGGATAATTATGTAACCAAAAGCTCCTATTTTGAATTGATTGAAAATGAAAAAGCTGAAGACGATAAAGCTTTTGAAAAACTGAAAGCCAAACGATTGCTTATTAATGCAGTAAACAAAGATCCATTTGCCATTGGAACGAAGAGCCATATCATGCTCAACCATTTTATGGATAAAACCATTCATAAAATTGGCGGAAAGGCAAAAGCAATGTTGGTCACTTGCTCAAGGGCACATGCAGTTCTGTACAAAAAGGCCTTTGAGAAAATAATCAGGGAGCAGGGGTTTGACATTCAAGTGCTGGTGGCATTCTCAGGTACAGTTGAATTAGACCTTGAAAAATACACCGAAGAAAATATGAATGGTCCGAAGGTTAAGGACATTGCTGAAGAATTTAAAAAGCCAGGGTATAAAATATTGATCGTTGCCAATAAATTCCAGACAGGATTTGATCAACCTCTTCTACATACGATGTATGTAGATAAAGCACTGGGTGGCGTTGCAACTGTTCAAACCCTGAGCAGGCTGAACCGAAAACCAAAAGGGAAGCAGGATACCTTCATCATTGACTTTGTTAATAAACAGGAAGATATACAACACGATTTCCAGGACTATTACCAAAGTACCACGCTTGATAAGGCGACCGATCCTCAGAAACTTTACAATCTGAAATACGAGATTGAAAAGGCAGATGTTTTTACTCAGGAAGAAGTTACCTGGTTCATTGAAATGTTTGTGCGCAGAAAGGTAAAATCAGAAGTGCTTTCACCTTTCTTTAAAAAGATCGTTGACGAAAAATACATTCCGCTTTCACCAGAGGACAAGGATAAATTCAGAAAGGGTGTCAATAAATATGTTCGCCAATACTCATTTATCTCTCAAATCATAACTTTTATTGATACTGACCTGGAGAAATTTTACTTGTTCACCAAACTGCTTTTCAAATATCTGCCATACGAAAAGGAAACTTTGCCATTGGAGGTTACACAAATGGTTGACATGGACAAATTTAAAATTCAGGAGGAGGAAAACGGTAGCATTATCCTGAAACCCGAAGATGCCATCCTTGAAAATCCCCAGGGCGACGGTCATAAAGGCAAACAACAAGATCCAAAAGATGTTCTGGAAGTAATCGTTAAAGAGATCAATGATAAATATGCAGTTAACCTTGGTGAAGATGACAAGGTAGTGAAGGAAATGTATGTGTCACTCAAGGCGGACGAAGGATTAATGGCCAGCCTGCGTGCCAATAATATTGAGGATGTAAAAAGGATGAAGCTTCGGGAGAGTATTGATAAGGCGCTCCTTAAAAACGCGGAACCTCCCATTGAGTTCATGAACAGACTTTCAAAAGACAAAGGCCTGGAGAATTATGTGGTAGGTCAGTTCTTCCATTTATTGATGAAAGACCTTAAAAATGACCCGGATAAAAAGCCATATAATGGAAATAACGGTTTTTCTATTGCAGCAGAGCAATAGCGAGGAATTCATCTACTTTGCTCATTTCTAGCAACTTTTCGCACCAATAGGGAGCAAAAGCCCACCACACTTTATTCAACTCGAAATTTCCGCAGACCCGCAGCGAACTGGAAAGGTTCCAGACAGCATCCAACGACTTCAACTGCTCTATGCGGCTGAACGACTCAGACGGGAATGTTTTTACCACCGGCTTCACCCCCGAGTTAAAAAGGGAATAGATTTTCTCAAGTCATCGTTCGATGCAAGCATTTCAGATGTTGAAGGCAAAATCAAGTTCTGATGATTCGGGAGTTCCACCCTGGGGGGCGGAACTCCCGTTTCTTATGGTCGTAATGTCAATGTAGTTCAGGGATAAGAAGGATAATTGAATCGATCGGTGTTAATTGACTCTAATTTAGTTTCATTTTATATTGTACTGAAAAATGTTCCTTTTAACCCTGCTTTTAGTTGTAAAACGTCAAGTCAACAGTGTTATTAAAATAACAAAATGTGTTGCATTGAAAGTATTTGTTATATGGATACAGATCAGATTGCAGGGGTGATTTAGTATTTTCATTTTACAAAACAACCTTACATATTGTAAAAAATCAATTTGTTTTGTTTCTAAATTATTGATTCATATTATTATTAATGAATATTATATGTTTACAAATAAAATAATTATGTTAAGTTTTTGTAAAATTAGCAAAAAATGTTTATAACTTAGTAGAT
>CAIYES010000539.1 GCA_903925275.1 uncultured Bacteroidales bacterium | reverse complement strand
TTGGTACCTTAAAACTAATAAATTTCCAGTCTTATGCTTCATTTTGCAAACATAGGGTCTCCCCTTCAAGGGGAGGGGAAGGGGTGGGGTCCTTTGGGTTAATTCCCATCAACCCATCAGCACATCAGCACATTAGCACATTAGCACATTAGCAGCCTACCTCCACCCCCCTCCCAGCGCACTGTAAAGGTTGACCACAGCGGTGAGTTCGTCGCTTTGTGCCTGTGAAAGGGCGATTTGTGCCGAAAACAGCGATTGCTGGGCCTGGATCACATCAAGGTAACTTGCATAACCGGCATTATAAAGCTGGTTCGAAAGGTCGAAGGCTGTTTGTGCAGCGTTTACTGTAGTTTGCTGGCTTTGAACGATTTCACCCTGCTTTGAATATTCAAGAAGTGCGTTTGAAATCTCTTTTAGTGCGTTGATTAACGACAGTTGGTATGAATAGAGCATTTGTTCCTTTTGCGACTGTGCTTTCTTAACCCCCTGGCGCAACTGTCCTCCCGCGAAAATGGGAGCTACCAGATTTCCCAGTGCACTATAAACCAGATTGGTCGGGTTGAATGTACTGCCAATGGTTCCGGAAATACCAAGCGATGGCAGCATCATGGCACGGGCGATGCCGATGTTGGCATTTGCAGCTACCAAAGTTTGCTCAGCCTCGATAACATCGGGCCTTCTGAAAATTACCTGGGCTGGAATTCCGGGAGTTTTGATCTCGGGAGGATTGATTTGATCAAGCATTGCATTTCCACGGGGTATTGCATGAGGCGCCTCTCCGAGCAGGATGCTCAGATAATTTTCGTTTTCACCCAGTTTCATTTCTATCCCGGGCAGCTTCGTCATGGCCTGTGCCAGTTCGGCTTCCGCCTGGGCTACCACCAATCCTGAGGCGGTTCCCGCGATCATTTTGTTGCGGACAAGTTCCAGCGATTTTTGACGGATGGTGATGCTCTCCCGGATTATTTGAAGTTCGTTATCAAATTCGAGCAAATTAAAATAGTTTGCCACAATTTCATTGATCAGGGTGATGCGCACCGATTGCTGATAGGCAACCTGTGAAAAGAGTTTTGCGCGTGCCGCTTCCTTTGAACGCCTGAGTTTGCCCCAAAGGTCGATCTCCCAGCTTATCTGCCCAACTGCCGAAAGGGTGCTGTATTCCGTTGTATTGCCTCCTGGTAGAGCCTGTTGTTGCCATCCACCGACCGCCTGAGCCGAAATCTGAGGCCATTGCTGACCGCGTGACTGCTTAAAGGCAGCCCTGGCTTCTTCAATACGGGCAAAGGCAATGCGGATGTTGTAGTTGTTTTTCAGGCCTTGCTGAACCAACCCTTGTAAAACGGGATCTTTAAATAATTTAATCCATTCGATGCTTGCCATGCTGTTGGTGTCGGCGCCCTGGGCAAACCTGAACAGGCTGTCGGTTTTCATAGCCGGACGCTGGTATTTTGGGCCAACCTTACAACCGGCAAAAGAAAAAATGACTGTTAATAAAATCAGGACAACCGGAAGGTTTGGAATTTTATAACTCATTTGATTGCGGATTTTGGATTTACAATTTTTTATTCGGTTTTTCGATGGTAAGGGCACAAAATTTTGTGCCTCTGCTATCCTGGTAAGGGCACAAAATCTTATGCCCCTGCCTCGCTATTTCTTTTTCATCTTGTCATCCAGTTTTTGAAATATAACATATAAAGAAGGAACAACCAAAACACCGCACATTGTGGCCATAAGCATACCACCGAACACCGAGGTGCCGAGTGCATGACGACTGGCGGACCCTGCACCCGAGGCTATTACCAGGGGTACGACGCCGAGAATAAAAGCAAAGGAGGTCATGAGAATTGGACGGAACCGGAGTTTGGCTCCCTCCCGGGCGGCATCTGTCAAAGGCATGCCGCCATCATATTTCTGCTTTGCGAACTCCACAATAAGAATAGCGTTTTTGGCAATCAGCCCGATGAGCATGATCAGTCCGATCTGAGCATAAATGTTGTTTTGCAATCCACGCGCCCATTGCAGGCCAAAGGCTCCGAAAATCCCAAATGGCAGTGCAAGCAGGATAGGGATGGGCAGCAGCCAGCTTTCATATTTGGCGGCGAGCAGGAAGTAAACAAAAATGAAACAAAGGGCAAATATATAGGGAGCCTGGCCTCCGGAGGTGAGTTCCTCCCTGGTCATCCCCGAATATTCATACCCATAGCCAAACGGAAGCGCCTTGGCCGCAATCTCTTTAACGGCTTCGATCGCTTGTCCCGACGAGTATCCCGGCGCAGGGTTGATGGTATAATCGGCTGAACTGTAAAGATTGAATCGTTTTACCACATCCGGCCCCTGGGTAGGGACAATGGTGACGATGGTGCCCAGCGGAACCATCTGGTTTGAATTACTGCGTACATACACTTTGGCAATGTCTTCCTTGTTGGCCCTGTAAATGGCGTCAGCCTGGATGATCACGCGGTAAGATTTGCCGAATTTGTTGAAGTCGTTTACATACAGGCTCCCGAACAGTGATTGAAGAGAAGTGTAAATACTGTTGATGGGGATCCCCATTTTCTTGGCTTTCTCCTTGTCGACGATAAGCTGAAACTGCGGGGTATCATTTCTGAACGGGGTGAAAGTGCTGCCGATTTCTTGGTGCTTTGAAGCCTCCATACTGAATCCGGCACTAACCTCTGCGGTTTTTACCAGTCCTGCCCCGGTTTTGTCTTCAAGCTGTAACTCCAATCCGCCGGTTTTTCCAAGTCCCGAAATGGCCGGCGCATTGAAAGCCATGCAAATACCGCCGGGAATCTTGCTGAATGCCTTCTGAACCTTCCAGATCAGGGCATCAACATGTAACATTCTCGCTGATCGTTCCTTCCACGGTTTAAGCTTGACGAATGCCATGCCATTGGTCGTACTCACTGAATTATCGAGGATACTGTATCCGGGTATCGTGGTGTAGGATTCAACACCGTCAGTCTTCGACAGTATTTGCTCCACCTGTCGCATTACCGCATCCGTTTTCTGAAGCGAATAGGCTTTTGGCGTTGAGATATTCACGAAAAAATACCCTTGATCTTCAGCCGGTATAAAACCCGATGGCAGGAACTTCATGACAACCAGCATAAGGATGAAAATAATCCCGAGAAACATCAGCGGACGGGAAATATGATGAGTGAAGTTCTCAACGATTTTGACATAACCATGGGTTGTTTTATCAAAACCACGGTCAAATCCTGCAAAAAATTTACCGATCAACCCTTTTTTCTGTGTTTTGGGTTTCAGCAAAAGAACGCATAGGGGAGGGCTTAAAGTTAAGGCAAGAAGCGCTGATATCAGGATAGAAGAGATGAGGGTCAGGGCAAATTGTTTGTACATCACACCGGTAGTGCCGCCCAGGAAGGATACAGGAATGAAAACAGCGCAAAGTACAAGCGTTATGGTCATGATGGCACCGGTGATCTCTTTCATGGTATGCTTTGTTGCTTCCAGAGGACTTAAACCTTCAGCATCGATCTTTTCCTGCACGGCCTCAAGTACAACGATGGCATCGTCGACCACAATTCCGATGGCAAGAACAAGTGCGAAAAGTGTCAGAAGGTTGATTGAAAAGCCGAACAACCCAAAGGTGGCAAGTGCTCCGATGAGTGAGATCGGAACCGTGATGGCAGGAATCAATGTAGCACGCCAGTCCTGGAGAAAGACAAAGACCACAATAAACACCAGGACAAAGGCTTCGAGGAGGGTGATAAGTACTTCCTCAAGGGAAGCTTCAACAAATTCAACGGTATCAAGCCCTTTCTTATAAGTGATCCCTCGTGGAAATTCTTGTGACAGTTCATTCATGGTGGCATCACACTGGTCACGGACACTGAGTGCGTTTGAACCCGGCGACTGGTAAACAGCAATGGCCGGAGCAGTTTTTCCATTAAACCGTCCGTTGGCATCGTAGGTTTTCATTCCCATCTCTACGCGGGCTATGTCCTTCATTTTTACCAGCGATCCGTCGCTGTTCGCCTTCACAATAATGTTTGAAAACTGATTTTCATCTATGAGGCGACCCTGCACGCGAAGCATGATAGATAACTCCTGTCCTTTTGCAGCCGGCGATTTTCCAAGTTGCCCTGCAGCTGCCTGGATGTTCTGATCCTTAATGGCTGATTGAACATCCTGTGCTGTAATCCCAAGCCCTGCCATACGTTCAGGATTGAGCCAGATACGCATTGCATAATCATCGCCGCCGAAAAGATTGACATCGCCGACGCCGGGAATTCTTTTTAGGACATTGACCACATTTATCTGCAAATAATTGGCAAGAAATTTTGTGTCGTATGCCGTATCAGTCGATACCAGCGAATAAAGCAAGAGGATGCTCGGCGATTTTTTCTGAACAATCACACCGCCCTGGATGACTTCCGAAGGGAGGACGTTCATGGCCCGCTGGGTGCGGTTCTGAACATTCACCGTGGCCATATTGGGATCTGTGCCTACTTCAAAAAAGACCGTAATGTTACAGGAACCATCGTTTGCACACTGTGAGGTCATGTAGGTCATGTTATCGACCCCGTTGATCTGTTCTTCGAGCGGTATCGATACTGTTTTCTGAACGTCTTCTGCATTGGCTCCCGGGTAATAAGCCGTAACCTGAATTGTGGGTGGCACTACATCCGGATACTGGGAGATCGGCAGTGTCAGCATGCTCAGAACCCCCACAAGGGCGATCAGGATTGCAATAACAGCAGACAGGATGGGGCGTGTTATAAAGGATTGCAACATGTTTATTTAATTAAAAATTATAAATGAAAAATTACTGATCATTTCACCATTTCACCATTTCACCATTTCACCATTTCACCATTTCACCATTTTCTTATTTCCCCGGCGCCTGCGAAACCGAAACGGTATCCTGAACGACAATGGGTGTTATCTGCATACCTTCCTTGAATTTCTGGAAACCTTCGAGGAGGATGCGATCTGAAATTTTAAGTCCGCCATTTACTACGACAGAGGAACCGATATTTCTGCCCAGGATCACTGAAACGCGGTTTACCTTGTTATCCTTTTCCACCAGAAAAGCAAAGTTCTTCCCCTGTATCTGCATCGTGGAACTCTGCGGAATCAGAATGCCGTTTTCCTGTTCTTTCAATACCATATAGACTTGTGTGAAAGTACCGGGTTTAATAATTCCATCAGGATTCGGAACCTCTGCCCGCATGGCAAGGGTACCTGTTGACGGATTGATTTCACGATCCATGAAATCAATCTTCCCTGGATATTTATACATTGATTTATCCGACAATATCAGGAAAACCTTCAAGGCCTCTTTAGTGTCTTTAAACTCACTTTTGTGTGCATCGAAGTATTGCATGATCCTCAGATAATCGGTTTCACTCATCTGAAAATTTACATAGATCGGGTTGACGGCTGAAACCGTTGCCAGAAGGGTACTTTCGCCCTTCCCCACAAGATTGCCCGGACGAACATTGCAAGCACCGATATAGCCGGTTATGGGCGATGCCATGGTACAATAAGAGAGGTTAAGTTTTGCTTCATCCAGGTTGGACTTAGCGCTCGCCACAGCGGCGCGGCATTGTAATTCGGTAGTTACCGCTTTATCGAAATCGTTCTGACTGATGGCATTGGTCGACAACAAAGGTTTCAGCCTGGCAACATCGAGCTTGGCTTTTTCCCAGGCCGCAGTCTTGTTTTCAACATCGGCTTCATTGAATTTCAGGGTATTGATGTAACTATCCTTTTCAATGGTGAATAAAGGCTGTCCTTGTTGAATTACAGACCCCTCCTTGAACGACCAGTTTTGCAGATAACCGCCAACCCGGGCACGGATTTCCACGGTAGGAATTCCGACGGCCTGACCTACCATTTCAAGGTAAACAGGTAATCGTTTTCCTTGAATCTCAAGGACTTTCAGTGAAGGAGGTTTCGCTTCGTGGTTGTCTTTTGGTTTGCAACCTGTTATCAGAATCCCCGGAATAATCAAAACGGCCAGGAACAGCAGAATTTTTTTTGTGAAAAATTGGCTCATAAGTTCACTTTTTAAAGAAAGGAATAGATTGTTTTTTAAGCAAAAATAAAAATAATTTTCAGCTATTGGGAAATATGTCAGGTAAATGGTTGAATTTTTCAATTAATTGTATGATTGCCTTTCTGGCTGATGTATTTTCCTACAAGCAGCGCGATAACCACGGCGATATATAGCTGCCCGGTCAGACTGATCATCGTCGACAATGAACGGGCGATCGGTGTGAGGGGAACTACATCGCCGTAGCCGGTTGTGGTTAAGGTGACGAAGGCAAAATAAATGTATTGATCAAAAGCGAATGATGCCGGGGTGGTAGCGCTATGGAGTTTATTAAAGTTGAATGATTCTGGGTTTATACTCATCAACAATGCGACCAAAAGTGAAAAGACCATTCCGATTAACAGGTAACCGTTTACGGATTCAAGGATGACTTTTGGTGTAACCTTTTTTGCCAGACTTACCTGTTTCACCAGGTCGGAGACAATAAATATAAAAATCACGATATTGATAACCTTGGAAACACCTTTGAATGCCTCAAGATCCACGGCATTACTTATCCAGACCATGACAATCGCCAGGATGGCAAAGGCCATTATAATATTTTTATTATTTGAAACCAATACTATTCCTGAAGCAAAAATGATTGTAAAGAGGATGCTGTATGCAAGGTGATAGTAAGATGATGGTAACAGCGGTACAAAGAATATGGTAAGCAACACAAAGAAAAAGAGTGTTTTATTTGCCACCGCGACGGGCATTAGTCGTTTTTTTCCTCCTGATTTTTCGATTATCGGCATTTTCAGAGGTTCTTAAAAAGGAATCACCTATATTCCATTCCGACTAACGGCAAAACAGGTGATGGTGTGTGAATCAAATACAATCTGTAAGTTGTTGTAAAAAACCAGTGAATCAAAATTGAGTCTGCTCCGAAGAGTGCTTTTCACCGCGAAGACGCAAAGGCGCTAAAGATTATATTGTTGAATATGAAATATTTGCGCCTTTGTGTCTGCTTTGCGGTAAATGAAAAAAATGATTTTTAAAATCAGACTCAAAGTAAGTTTACTTTGCTGGATATTGCAGTAAGTTGTTAGCCTTCCAGTCATCGTATATGGAGCGGGCAATACTTACGGAAGACTCATCAATATACTGCGGATCGGTAACCTGAATTTCAGCAGTCCAGAGTGGCTCCTTGGAAGAGTGAGTGTAAACGCTGGCTTTCAGGTTAACTACGGCCGTAGTAGTCCAATAGCCTCCGGTAGTAACTGCACCGCCGTAATATCCTCCGCCACCATAGAAACCTCCTCCGTAATAGCCACCACCCCAGTAACCGCCACCCCAGTAACCGCCAAAACCACCGTTAACATAAGTCGTTTCCGGAACATAGTTTTCAGATTTATCCGTTCCCTTATATACAACGACCAATATTGCATCTGCTCCGATACTGTCGCATTTCCGCTTGATTTCTGCAATCGGATATTTAATGTTGGGATTCAAAAAGTCGAGCGAACCGATGGTTTTGAGACCCGTTGAGTTGAAATAAGAATCCATAGATTGTTCAAAAGGCTTCATGTACTCGAGTTTGTCGAACAAGGGCATAACGACAAGTTTTGAAATCTTTGAATTGTCACTTGGATTTTTCCAGGAGGTAAGTGTGACAGGAGAGCTACACGATGAGATAAAAATGACAGTTACTACTGCCAACAGGTTAAAGTAAATTTTTCTTGTTTTCATAATAGTTTTTTTGTAAAAATACAAAAATTAAGATTGAGATGACGATTGATCTGTAAAATATTATTAATAAGTCTTGTAAAAAAAAACAATTATTTATGTCAATGGGCACTTTCATCGGTAATTCTGATCCCAAAAACCCCTCCACCAAAGGCAAAGGGGCATTCCCTCCACAGGTTGGTCAAACGGCGAAACTGCTAAATCAGACAACCGGAAAAATGAGCCCACTCCGAAAAGGCTATGAAAATGGGCCGCAGCCAATCCACCCACCCCCGGCCCCTCCCTTGAAAAGGGAGGGGAGAGGTGCGCTCATTCATGATAACATGATATACAGGAATTTGCATGACCAGCGATACGCCCCTCCCTGCGGGCAGGGGGGCTGGGGGTGGGTAGATCCACGTTAACTACTTTTCGGAGTAGACTCAAAATTAAAAAGTTTCATTCAGGTTAAAATAAATTCCAAGGCTGCCTTTTGCCCCGAAAGCAACATCAATGGCCAGGTTGGATAAGGTTTTTCTATTGAACATCACACGCAGACCAATGCCTGCCGCAGGATCAAAATATTCAAATAGTTTCCGGGACTGATCACCGGAACTTGCCGTAGTTGCATTTACAAAAGCGACCCCACCCAGAATTCCGGTGTACGGACTTATCGGAAAACGGTATTCCGTTTCTCCGTAAATTAAGTTTATTCCCCTGATACTTCCCTGGATATACCCTCTTCCGGTACGGTTGTACATATCCCATCCGATGGAAGGCAACCCAAGGAATGGAACCTTGCCATTTTGCGTGAATTGACCAATATACCATAATCCGATCAGGTGATCGGGACGATGTTTTGAGAGCTGAATGTAGGTTCTTAATTCCGTATTCAGCATGATGCTGTTCTTTGTGCTGCCAAGAAATCTGAAATCAGGTCTTATGGCGATATTTGCAAAATAGCCCTTTGTGGGACGAATGGAATTATCGCGGCCATCAAGCAAAAGTTCCAGGCTAAGTCCTGAAATGGTTTGTTTTTCAGGGTTGAATCCGTTGTCGGTACAATATTTATAATGACTGGTTATTTGCTGTGGCACTGTATCGAGGTTCAATTTATGATCAACAATATTTTGATAATCATCGAGAAAATATCCGATCCCCGCGTACAATTTTGGGGTAATCCTGAAATAAAAAGTTTCGTATAGCCTGATATAATTATAATTGATCGGTTGTTCAATCCCGGAAAAGGAATTTGTTTGTCCTGCCTGACCGAAAATGATCCCTTCGTTGCCAGATTGTTTAATCCCCGATCCCAGACCATACGTGGGTTGCGAAAAGATAAGGAATCTCCAGTCGCCGCGCAAAATAAACCGGGCATTGCTGGTGATTATATTTGTCCTGAGGTTGAGTATCTTTTGAGACTTGGAGGTAAAATTCACTACAACCGATGCCGATGAGATCGGGGTGGTTTGCGGGTTTCCGAGGAATATGCCAATGCTGCTTCCAACGCCGATAAGCATCCCGTATGCCGGATTGTACCCCAAAAACGGGGTGACGGCAAAATACGGCTTGTAAAGCACCATCGGTTGTGAAGTGAAGCTGTCGCGCTTTGCCTGGTTACTTTCCTTTATGAAGATGCTGAAAACATCATCCTGTTTAAATGATTTTTGTGATGTCTGACCATAAAGGGTGAATGATTGCAAAAATGCAATAAGCAGAAATAATACAACATCTTTTTTATTACCCTTAATTGGCAACCGCATCATTCGTATAGTTTTTAGTTAGCCATGCGAGAAGCCCCTTTTCCAGGTAAAACACAGGCTTGCCCATGTCCTGGTAAATCAAAGGGTAAAATTGGATCAAGAGGAAAATCTGGGGGATTACGTTTGAAATTGAAATCAACTTGGTGAAAGAGAAACTGAGAAATCACGGCAATCATAGAACCCCATTGGGGTGATATCTTTGTAGCAGGAGAAAAACGAACCATTTTCAGAGCCCCATCGGGGCGACATAGTTGTTGAATCTGTAGAAGCATAGCTATTGAGTTTATCAAACAGCAGGAAGAATAATCTATTTCGCAGCTATGCTGCTTTGTTATTCACGACCAATTATTAGT
>CAIYES010000538.1 GCA_903925275.1 uncultured Bacteroidales bacterium | reverse complement strand
GTAAAGGGTTGGTAAAATGCATCTTGATTTGAGGGTATCGGTTGGTGTAATTTTGACGTGCCAAAACTGACCAGATGAATAAGACGACCCGATTACAGTTAGAAGAGGAGATGCGATACCATGTCCAAGCCTGGCAACAGGGTGCCGGATCCCAGAAAGAGTACTGCCGTGAAAATAACCTCTCGTATCACACATTTATTTATTGGATTCATAAATTTCGGCGCAATCATATTCCGGTGGATCAGGCGTTCATCGCGGTGCAACCAGATCAACCGGGTACTTCCTTACCTCAGGAGCTTGAGATTGCTTATCCCAACGGGGTCCGTCTAAGGCTACCCTCAACCGACATTCAATTGATCGGGCAACTGTTGCGGTTAGTCTGATTCTATGTTTGGCTTAACTGCGGCGCTTTCATTTTATCTGTATAACGGTCCCACGGATATGCGCAAAAGTTTTGACGGACTGAGTGAACTGATTCAAGGCAGGATGATGCGCAACCCTGTTTCGGGAGAGGTCTTCATCTTTATCAACAAACGCCGTGACCGGATGAAACTCCTGCAGTGGCAGTACGGAGGGTTCGTTTTGTATTATAAACGTCTTGAGAGAGGAACCTTTGAATTGCCGGTTCATCGATCCACAGATATTTCCACCGCAGTTTACTGGCCCCAGCTGATGATGATGGTCGAAGGCATCTCGCTACTGCACGTCAGGACCAGGAAACGCTACTTGTTAACAGGATCTGGTTGATTTCCCTGTGAATTGTTCATAACGCATTTTGCGGGATGTAGAAATATCCGGGATATTCACATTTCCAGGTTGTGGAAGGTTCGTTACTTTAAAAGGTTTTATTAGGATTGAAGCCTGTTTCCATTGTACTTTTGGGTCATGGAACAAACGCTTCTCCCATCCTCTTCCGACACCATTACCATCCCCAGGGAGCAATACGAAATCCTGCTGGCTGAAAATGCCTATCTGAAAGGATCCCTGAAGGAATTAAAGGAGAAGACAGAATGGATCCAGGGTGAACTGGATAAGTTCCGCAAGATGTTATTTGCTGCATCCAGTGAACGTTTCATTTCATCCATCGATCCTAACCAAATAAACCTGGGACTTGAAGGAGCGGAAAACAAAGCTCCGCAGCCTCCGGCAGAAACCCCGACCAATACCCCTCGCAAGGGTGGATCAAAAAACAAACCAGGACATGCTCGTTTGGAGCTGCCCGAGTCCCTGCCCCGGGAAGTGACTGTAATTGAACCCAGGGAGGATGTTACCGGGTGGAAGAAAATTGGCGAAGAAGTCTCCGAGTATCTTGCCCGTCACAGGGGAAGCACTTATGTCAAGAGGATCGTTCGACCCAAGTATGCTGCCCCGGATGGTGAAGGCGTAGTCATCGGAACTCTTCCTCTGATGCCCATTCATAAAGGGAATGCCGATGCCAGTATCATCGCCTATATTATTACCGGTAAGTTCGTTGATCACTTACCGTATTATCGTCAGGCGCAGATGTTCAAACGTGAAGGGATTACCATCGCCGAATCCACCATGATCGGATGGGTAAGAGCTGCCTGCAAAATGCTCGAGCCCTTATATGACCTTCATAAACAACAGTTCTTAACGGCCACATATATCCAAGGGGATGAAACCCCGATACCGGTGCTGAGCCAGGAAGCTGCCGGCTCAACCCACAAGGGATACTTCTGGGTCTATTTTGATCCGCTTACCGGTCATGTCGTTTTTGAATACCAGCATGGCCGGGGAAGGGATGGACCCACTGCTTTTCTCAAAGAATTTAAGGGCACCCTGCAAACAGACGGGTACGCGGTATATGATATCTTTGAACGGGAGAAAGGTATCAAGTTGCTGGCTTGTTTCGCCCATACACGAAGGAAATATACTGAAGCCTTACAAAATGATAGCGTTCGTGCTGAAGAAATGCTCAACCTCATTCAGAAACTATATGCTATCGAGCGAGATGCCAAAGTGTTGAAACCTGACTTTGAGGCCATCCGGGAGCTTCGGCAGAAAAAAGCCTTACCTGCGTTGATGGAAATAGAATCCTGGTTAAAAAAGAATGTAACTGAGACGCTGCCAAAAAGTGCCATTGGGATGGCCATTGCATATACCTTTAAACTTTGGCCACGGCTCATCCGTTATATTCATGATGGCAGATATCAGATCGACAATAACCTTATCGAGAACAGTATTCGTCCAACTGTAATTGGTAAAAAAAATTGGCTCTTCGCCGGTTCCCATGATGCTGCTCAACGCTCTGCCATGATCTATTCGTTCGTTGGTACCTGCAAACAACTTCAAATAGATCCATCAACCTACCTGGAAGATGTCATCGGTCGATTGCCATACTTTAAAAAGAACGACGATCTGTCGGTTCTGCTACCGGCAAATTGGAAACAAGCAAGACAACTCCAGAAATCAACATAAGCTTGGGAGTGTAGTTCCCCAACCCTTTACCTTTCTTTCATACTGAGCAGGCCAAGCGAAGCTTTTTTCTGTCTTGTACTGGTGTCAAATCCTATTCCGTTATCCGTTATCACAAACATGATTTTGCCGGGACTTTGATTCAATACAATCTCAATTTCAGTGGCTTTGGAATGCCTTGTGATGTTTGTAAAGATTTCCTGGAATATTCTGAAAACAACAGTGGATTCAGTTTTGTTAAATTCTGGAAGGATTTTGGGAAGGCTGAATGTGCATTTTATTTTTGTTCGGATACTGAATTGATCTGTCATCCATTCGAGTGCGGGAATAAGCCCGAAATGATCCAGGATGCCTGGATGAAGATCAAAGGAAATCTTACGGGATGTATCAATACAAGAGTCAACAAGGCTAATTATTGGATTCAGTTTTTCCTCAATACTATCGGCAGTTTCCGGACTTGCGCCAATTTCTTCGAGATCAAGCTTAACGGCCGTAAGCAAATGTCCCAGTTCGTCATGAATTTCCCGCGCTATGCTGATCTTTTCTTCTTCGCGTATATTCTGAATATGCGATGCCAATGCCCGAAGCTGTACCTGAGATTCTTTTAATTCTGCAAATGATTTTTGTCTTTCGCTGATATCCCTAATAATTGCCCACATTGATAAAGGATGACCTTGTGAATCTACTTCCAGATGGGTCCGGAGTTCAACGGGTATCACAACACCGTCCTTCCTGATATACTCCTTTTGGTATAAATCAGAATAACCTCTTTTTAGTATTTGTGTTTCCAATATCTCCTGTTCTACCACCAGGAAATTTAATGGAGTCAGGTCGCAGAAATTCATTTTATTTAATTCATCCGTCTTATAGCCTGTAAGCGTAAGAAAAGCTTCGTTTGCTTCAATGATGGTACCTTTCATGTCTGTACGAATAAAAGCATCGAGCATTTGCTGGTAGAGTCCCCTGTACTTTTTTTCAGATGCTATCAGCTCTTTTCTGTGTTTGTTGCCTTCTGTAACATCCTGCATGGTAGTGTAAGCATACGTTTTTTCTTTTATTTTTATTATTCTGGTCCACACAAGGAAATCATGAACCTCACCATTTTGTTGACGATAGGAGTTTAGTTCATAACTGTTAAGATATCCATTTTGCCGAATGAGTCTGATCATCTCCTCATGACTTTCCCTACTTACCCCAAGTCCAAGATCCATAATTGGTTTCCCGATAAAGCTTTTCCCCGGATCACTCATTAAATCGCAAAACCAGTGGTTTCCATTAACATATTCATTACTGTCAAGATCATTAATAACCAGCACAAAGGGGCTTTCTTCGAAAATAGCATGAAAAAAATCCGCAGTAGATTTTAACTGTTCGTATTCTTTAAGGCTTATGCTGATACGATCCCTGTCTGGTTCAGAATTCATAATATTTTCCATTTGAGTCATATCACAAATGTATTACTATTTCACATTGGCAGGAGGATATTTCATTCGCCAAAGCACCTAAGAAAAATTCCTATGTCAGAAATAGAATTTAACCTATTTCGTATCGGGAAATAGCAATATATTTTTGTTGAGGTAATTACACCCCTATTGCAGGCAGGGTAAACGAGCTTGCGAAAGTTGAATCGCTAACAAACAATAAATAGTATGACAACAAAACTTACGAATGCAGATTTAGTTAAGGCAGCTTTGATGAGTGGAGGTATGAATGCTGTAATTAATGGCCTGATCAACTGGTTTCAGGTGAAAGGAAAGAGTGAGATTTTTCTAACGGTTGATTCAATATCAAATACTGAGCATACTGTGCTTGGAGGAGCTGTTATTCTGGCATCATCATTAGCCGCCATACTTACAATAATTTCATATTTCACCCTAAAGACAGCTAATAAACCCGCATTTTATCCCAGGGGATTTTGGCTAACTATCCGTAACGCTTTTTTTGCATTTGGAGTAATGGTTACTCTTTCCATCATTTTGCAGCGTATGGCAGGAGCGGTTACAGTTACTCCACTGGTGGCGGTAATTGTCACCGGACTAATTGCCGGAGTTGTAGCAGGTGTGGTTGATTACATGACAAAAACTGAACTTATAAACTAATTTTCTATCAAATATTAATTAAATAATTAAAACCATGAAAACCAATAATTTATTTGATCTAAATGGGAAGGTGGCGATTGTCACCGGCGGTGGCAATGGCATAGGTAAAGCCTGCTGTCTGATGTTGTCAAAAGCGGGAGCTGCCATTGCAGTAAGCGACCTTAAGTATGATGATGCAAATAAGGTAGCCGAAGAGATCCGGAATAACGGAGGCAAAGCTATTGCCATAGAATGTAATGTTACAAAGGACCAGGACCTCGTTGCCGTGGTTGAAACGACCGTAAAAGAGCTGGGTGGGATCCATATTCTTGTTAACAATGCCGGTGGCGGCGGCGGCGGCAGGGAGAATCCCTTCAAAATCAGTGTGGATGATTTTGCATGGCGTTTTCAACTGAATGTATTCAGCGCATGGCGTTTATCCCAGCTTTGTGCGCCCTATATGAAAGAAGGCGGGTATGGTTCTATTATAAACATTACCTCAATGAGCAGCGTGAACAAAAGCCCGAACATGAGTGCTTATGCAGCTTCAAAAGCAGCCATGAACCACATGACTGCAAACCTTGCCATGGATTATGGCCTGGACAACATCAGGGTGAATGCAGTTGGACCCGGTGCAACAAAAACCGCTGCCCTGGCTTCAGTTCTGACTCCTGAAATTGAGGCAAAGATGCTTGCAAACACTCCGATAAAACGGTTGGGAGAGGTGGAAGATATCGCAGGTGCGGTATATTATTTTGCCGCCCCAGTCTCTGAATGGGTTAGCGGACAGGTAATCTTTGTCAATGGCGGAGGAGTGCAAACTTTAGATTAATAATTTATTTACATTTCAAAAACAATGAATATGAAAACAAATATCGAGAAGCTTTTTTCCTTTGAAGGAAAAGTAATAATTATCACCGGCGCAGCAGGCGCCATCGGGAGTGCAGCCGGTCACCTTTTTGCCTCACTTGGCGCCCATGTAGTTATTTCCGACCTGAATGAGGAAGGCGCTAAAAAAGTAGCTGAAGAAATCACAAAGGAAAGCGGTGTTGAAGCCATGGGTGTCAAAACAAATGCTACCGTTGAAAGCGAACTGGCGGAACTTGTGGAAAATACATTGAAGAAATTCGGTAAAATTTCTGGATTGATCAACAATGTAGGCTGGGGCGCCAATACACCTATCTGGGGATCGGACACAGATAAAATGGTTAAATCGTACCTTCTGAACACTGTTGGTGCATACAACCTCACTAAATTATGTATGCCACACCTTGAAAAGGAACCCAATGCAAGCGTCGTATTTTCAGGATCGATGGTTGGTGTAACACCCTCTCCCGAGTTTATTGAATATAGCACAGCCAAAGCAGGTTTAATGAACATGGTACGAAGTATGGCCGCTGTTTCCGGGCCCAAGGTAAGGTTTAACACGGTGCTTATTGGTTCGGTTGATAATGGCGAATCAACACTGGCAGCCGGTTACACACCTGAAATGCTTAAAGCCCTGGCAGATATGTTTGTAATGAAACGTCGTGGCAACCCTATTGAAATAGCATATGGTATGATGTTCCTGATGAGCGATGCTGCCCAGTGGATTACCGGGATTGACCTTCGCATAGACGGAGGCGGAAGCTACAAGAGCAAAATGCCGGGTAAAGACTGATCACCAATTCCTAATCGTACTTTAATTTATTGAATATGGTATCTCGTATTCCTGGAAGGGTCTGGTTAATCCTGACCCTTCTCTTTTTAATTTCCTTAGGGGAAAGTGCATTTTCACAAGGTGGCGCACCCAGCGCCGGGGCCCTCAGACCGGACCAATCCATGACAATTTCACTGGTGCGTGTGACCTGGGATTCACTTATGCCGGATAAAGACATTGAGGCTTCATTAATCCAGAAGATTATCCGGGCTGTGAATATTTATCCCAACTCTACTGTTTCTCCTTTTGAAGTAGATATGGCAGTCCGCAAAGCCATGGCTATCCCCGAAGTAGGAAAAATCTCATGGAATTGTGAACTAAGTGCAAGCAGCAGCGTGATCCTGGTTCTTAAAGTCAGGCTTTCTGTAAAAGGAACAACCGCAACAACGAAACAGGGTTTGTTTGTTTCGGGAAATACGGAAGATTTTCCACTCCTGTACCAGGATAAAAACAGTATGTTCAAGATAAATCTTGGAGGAACGCTGATGCCCACCTTAATCACAAATACATGGTGGGGCAATGGCAAGGCTTTTACCCAGTACAGCCCGTTCGGCAAGGATCCCCCCGGTGTGGCCCCTGCCTTTGATTTTGAAGCCTTTCTGACGGCAGGAGTTTCAGGCATTATGAAAGTGACGCGGTGGAAAAACCCGATGTATGCATATGCTTCTGTCAATGCGCTTGGCGTTACAACTCTGGGGCGGGAACTATACAATGCCAATAGCAGCGCTTTTTGCTTACAGATAGAGGAAGCATACGCAGGAGTTGTTGGTACGATAACAATGAAAAACGGGCACCTGTTCAGGTATAACCTTTCTTTCGGCAAACAACCGTACAGAATTGGAACAGGGATGCTGATCTGCCAGATAGGTGGCAATGGCGGTACATGGGGAGGAATGAACGCATGGCCGCGGTTTTCCGGCAGACTGGTCGGGTTGGTGAAAATTGCCTATGACAATTGGAAGATGGAAGGATTCTACATTCAACCAAATGAATATTATGCCAATGAAAGTCATACGCAGATGGCAGGGTTCAATGCGGAATACAACAGAGCGAGTGGATTGAGTGGAGGGTTCACTTATCTGAATGTGTTCAGATCCAAATTCCCGTATTTCTTCCCCGATTATTCTCAAGCTACAAGGGAAGGGACAAATGCAATGAACCTCCGTTTTCAATGGATGCCTCGTCCAAACCAATCATTTTTCTTTGCAAAGGCTGAAGGAGGCCTGGAAATAAATAACAGGGTTCCTTTGCGGGCTTATGGTTTCGCAGCAGAAGGCGGATGGTCATTTGGAGATACCAAACTCAAACCCACTATCAGTTACCGGTACTCCCTCCTTTCCGGCGACAATCCGAAAACAGCCACCCTTGAACGGTGGGACTTCCTTTATTCCGGCGACGATATTTTTACCTGGGTCCAGGGAGTCATTACAAAAAATGTCTTGTTTAATACGAATATGGAAGTACACCGTTTCCAGTTACAGGTTATCCCGAACGGCTGGAGAATTACAACACAGTATGTATTCGTGATGGCAAACTACCTGAATACAGCCCCCATGCCACCAACCGGAAATTTCGGAGACAAACAGGTATCCCAGGAAATCTTGATGGTGGTCGAAAGGTTCGTTTCACGGCATATTTTCCTGCGATTTACTGCGTCTGCACTATGGCCCGGGAAAGGCTTCATAACCACCCTGCCCGGACCTGTTTCACAACCATGGACAGAACTCCAGGCTATGATCCATTTCAACTTTTAATAATCATTCGATCAACTTTTGAACTTAACGAAACCACTATCAATCCTAATGGCACTTTTGAGATTTACGACTTCAATTTATTAACCAATAACTAAACAGCACACAATGAAACATATCATATCTATCTTACTTCTTTTTCTTGTCGTTTACGGCAAGACGTTTGCGCAACAGCCCGATTCGACTGAAATAAAAAAGTTAAGTAAATTAAGGACTGAATCGGGAGTCGATCCAACGCGGGTACAGTCAAAAGCCTCCTATTCAATGTTGATCTATGATCCGGTCGTCAACCCGGGAAGGATTAACAATAAATTCTCCATGAATATCGGGATCAGCCGATGGAGTTTTTCCGCCAAATACGATATCGTCACAAAATTATCCCCGGCAGAGGGGAATGGTTTTTCATCCGGTAGTGGAGATTTCAGGTTCTCTGTCTTGAATGCGTTTTTTGTCAAAGGGAAACATGCTCTGGCGGCATCGGCTGAATTTTCAGTACCGACAGGCGCACCAGGGTACGGATCGCAGTACTTCTCGCTGACTCCTGCCTTGACGTATTCATTTACAATCACTCCCTCCCTTTTCTTCGCGATACAGCCACAGTACACATTCCAACTGCTGAAAGATCCTGCATATCCCAACCTGGGCATTTTGACTATCCGGACTTTTCTTGCAAAATTCACTCAATCGGGATACTTCTTTGTTTTTGAACCCCGGCCGATCTATGATTTTGTAAACAAGAAATTTGATATGATCATTTCCCCCATTTTGGGAAAAGCGCTGGGTAAAGGTTTCAACCTGCTCTATCTGATGGAGATTCCTGTTACGACTTCGATGTACGAAAACACGGGTATTCTTTACCAGTTCGGGGTGAATAAAAGTTTTTAAAACAGCATATGAAATATTATCTTTTTTCAATTTTCCTGACCTTGTTGGCCTACCATGCTTCAGGTCAGTCAGATACTTTAGGGGGGCACAAAAAAACATTGGTGGATGTGCGGCTGGGCAAGGGGACATTCCTGGCTGGGGGTACATTGGGGCTTAACCTCCGGAATACCGGAAATCAGGATCAGTTGATCCGAAAGGTGGACGTGGAAGATCTGGTTGACTTCTCGATTCAGCTCAATGGGGCTTATGCAATTAAGGATGAGGTCTTTATCGGGCTTGGATTGGAATACGGTCAGACATCAAGGAAAGGGGATTACATCAATGCTGATGATGGGAGTTTATCGGAAGTTCAGTTTTTCCAAACCTCCTTTTCGCTGAGACCTTTCGTGAAAAACCACCTGCCTTTGGATCACAAAGGAAGATTCAATCTTATCAACCAGACGGAACTTATTTTAGAACTCGATCAGTCCATCACAGAAACTACCAAAAACCGTGTCGTGACCCGGCAACTTTCAAATTCCCGGGTTTATGGGATCGGGTTACGTCCGGGAGTGATGGCTTTTGTGGTTAACAACTTTGCAGTTGAAGCGAGTGTCAACCTTGCCGGAATTAATTTCAGCAATTCTTCGATAGAGCGAACTGATATGCCTGATGAAAAGGTACGTAAAGCCTCAATAGATTTTAAAATCGACATCCTGAAACTGAACCTGGGATTTCTGATATATCTGTAAGCCATGAAAACACAACCTAAGAAAACGTTCATTCTGGCAGTTTTGATGATGTTCTCAATTACTGCCTGCATTAAGGAAGACCATTTCGGAAAATCATCCTACAGTGATATCATCCAGTTTACAGTTCCGCTGCAGTTGGGGAGTTCGGTAATCAACCAGGATAGTCTGGTGATCAGGATCGCTGTTTCACAGGAACTGGATATTAAGCACCTGGTTCCTACGATGATCAGAATTTCCAATTTCGCCACACTTTCCCCCGCTGCCAGTGCGGCGCAGGATTTTTCGCAGCCGGTGAAGTATACGGTTACCTCTGAAAATGGGAATTCTTCTACCTATACCGTATATATAACCACGAATGAACCGAAAATCCAGGTGAATAATTCCGGATTACAACATTGGTATCAAACTACAGCAGGTTATTTGCAGCCAGACTACAATAAAAACGACACAACCTGGGCTACCGGAAATGCCGGAGTCAACATGTTTGGTTATGCCAATGTGACACCAGTTAGCAGATCAGCAAATGATACTGCTGCCAGACTCGAGACACTTGCACTTGGGCCATTGGCACAGGCGATGGGTCTGTGTCTTGGGGCCGGTTCCCTCTTCACCGGTACATTCAAGCTGAACCTTTCAAATCCAAGCGCTTCCTCTAAATTTGGCACCCCATTCATTGCCCGGCCTGATTCATTCAGCGTTGAATACAAGTATCTGCCGGCTACCGGAATGATAAACGGATCCGGACAGGCTATTCCTGGTAATGACTCCGCCGACCTGTGTGTCATGCTGGAGGACCGCAGTTCCGGCATTATCAAACGGGTAGCCACAGCCTGGTTTCGCACAGCACAAACTGTTCCGGATTGGACCTTGCTCAAACTCAAATTGAATTACGGACCACTCGCATCCCCTGCACCTTATGAAGTGCCAAAGTCGCCATCTATATGGGGCACAGGCCAGGAGACTCCGACTCATATCGTGGTGATTTTCGTCAGCAGCGCCCACGGCGATATTTTTGAGGGAGCACCAGGCAGCCTTCTGTATATAGATGACTTCAGACTTTATTATTGACATGAAGCGTAAACTATTACTGATTCTGGTATTTTTTGTGACATTACAGCAAGGGTTCTGCTGGATCTATCCGGAACACCGTGATATCATGATCCGGGCAATTTTCAAACTCGACTTTGCTCACCGCCAGGCATTTGAACGGTTTTGGGCAAAAGCAAGACGAGGCAAAGAGACAAGGCTCTCAATGTTACCAGCCGATACAAACATTTTCAGGGGTACCCGCATTCTTGACTACGCATCCTTTCCGGCCATAGCAGGGGATCACTCAACCTGTGCGGCCGATATGGTTAATACTGTGTTGAAATCCGGGTGGATTTTTAAAGTTTCAGATGTTGCAATGGATCTGAAATCAGGCATTTCAAATGCCCGGAACAGGAGTGAACGATTAAACAAACTTAGAGATTCGGACCTGCGGCTGTTGAAGGTCGACCCGGAATATGTCACGCGTGCAGGAGCAAACAATGTCCACTTTATGCTGGGACGACAAGCCGTCACAACGAATATGGGGGAGTATTTGCAGGCTTGTGCGAAGGAAGGTAGCGAGTTAAGCGCTCCTGGTACATTTATGTGGTATCATTACAGTGCATTGCAGAAGGCTGCTGCCTATGCTGCAGACAGCTCATCAAAACAATCTCTGGAATTGCTATTTTCCGCATTTGCTGATGAAAGTTTCGGAATTCATTTCCTGGAGGATATGTTTGCTTCCGGTCATGTTGCAGGTACAAGAGGCAATGCCGCCCAAAGAAAAGGCACGCATGACTACTATAATGAAATTGGTCTCGAAACCATCTCGTGGGAGGGGAAAGGCATGGTGTTGATGGGCGACGCATTCATGCGGCCTGAAGATGCAGACCTGACAGCTGCAACGGTTTCAAAAAGCCTGGAACAAGTCATTGATATCCTGTCAGGAAAGTATCCCGGTTTAATCAACTCTGTTCACAACCCCATCATCGGCCCTGATACTTTTAATGTCTGCCGCGCAATCGTAATGCCCCGATTCATAGAAGACACTTTATATTCCCCATTTTTCAAAGAAATATTTTTAACCACAGTAAGGCCAGGGCTTGCAAAGGGTGCCGGCGAACTGCCAAGGGCAAGGGCCGAACTGGGACCATTCACCGGACTTAGTGCAGCCGCCCATGGAAATCTGATGTTCAATGGGTATTCTCCCACCCAGAACACTGCAGGAATGATCACAGGGTTGGAAGTAAATTTTCGTGTCGGTTATGGAACCGAAGGCATATTGAATGAAGCAAGTGATGGTGCCATTTTCCTGGAAGCCGGCTACAGGCTCGATGGTTCATCAACCATGAATTTTACGGCAAACCCCAACCTGGAACAATACAGAAATATTACCTCAGCGATCCCCTACCGGCATGGATTGCACTTCAGGCTCCGGTTGCCATTTTACCTCATTCCCGGTGACTTGATTGTTCTTGCACCATTGCTTTCGGTTGTTGCTCCCAAGGCTATGACCACCGTGGTTGCCACTGCAGGCAACGGGGGGCTGATCCCATGGCAATCCGGCATTCTTAGTCAGATAGGCAGGTTTCAATTTGTTTTAGGAAGAGAAGTGAATGTATACTTCGCAGGCTCAAAACAATATCCGGTTGCCTATATTGTACCGGCCATGATAGATGGAGTTGAAAGTCATGCCGTGGTTTCCTTTCGCTCAATACAGATCGAATTTCCAGTGGTTGAGTACAGGCCGTTTCACATATTTTCCTATCAACAGACAGCCAGTCTTCTCGTTCAATTGTTTTGGGGGTTAGATATACCGGGAAAGGTGACTTTAATAAATCCGGTAAATATTCAGTTTCCATCGGTCAGGATCATTCCTTTCATTGGTTTGCGGGCTGCATTTGACTGGAAATATTTCTTTTCGGGGAAATAGGATTAAATTCTATATCTGGGACCAGTTAAGGGACCCTATCATATTAAACCAGATTTTAAAGCCGGCTTTGGAGTGTTTCTTTGCTCAGGAAAATCATTGCTTTGCAAAATTCACACTCTCCATATTTTCGTGCAATAAAATGTAACAACTCACATTTATTCGTGCGATATTTTGTAATTTTGCACAAAATCATCATATGGAACGGTTCGCATTAGTATCTCTGTTGAAATGGAAAAAGTCAAAGAGCAGGAAGCCTTTGATCATCCAGGGAGCCAGGCAAGTGGGTAAAACCTGGCTCATGAAGGAATTTGGCAGAAGGGAATATGAGCAGGTCGCCTACATCAACTTTGAGTTCTCCGATTCACTGAAATCGATCTTCCAGGAAAATTTTGATGTCAGCCGCCTGATCACCGCCTTTCAGATCGAGACCGGGATCCGGATACGACCCGAAAACACGCTGATCATTCTTGATGAGATCCAGGAAGCGGAGAAGGGGATCACCTCTCTGAAATATTTCTGCGAAAATGCTCCGGAGTATCATATCATGGCAGCCGGTTCATTGCTCGGGATTACCATTCACCAGAAGACCTCATTTCCGGTGGGCAAGGTTGATTTTCTTACCCTGTACCCTATGTCCTTTAATGAATTTTTACTGGCACTGGGTCAGGAACAGCTTTTCGAAATGCTTCAGAGCAATGATTGGTCCATGATCACGAGCTTTAAAGCAAAACTGATCGGCCATCTCCGTCATTATTATTTTATCGGAGGCATGCCTGAAGCAATTAGCTCTTTCATGAGCGAAAATGATATTGATAAGGTCAGGTCAATCCAAAAAAGCATTTTATCGTCTTATGAGCATGATTTTTCAAAACATGCACCCTCGGAGATTGTTCCCCGGATAAAAATGCTGTGGCAATCCATTCCTTCACAGTTATCAAAAGAAAATAAGAAATTCATTTATGGCGCGGTTAAACAGGGAGGCAGGGCAAAGGAATTTGAACTTGCACTGGCCTGGCTGACAGATTGCGGCCTGGTACATAAAATAGAGCGTATTTCGAAAGCAGCCCTTCCATTGGTCGCTTATCAGGATACTTCGGCATTCAAACTGTTTAGCCTAGATGTCGGGCTGTTGTCAGCCATGGGTGGCCTGACTAAGCAGACAATTCTTCAGGGGAATTCAATATTCAACGAGTTCAAAGGAGCTCTCGCAGAGCAGTTCGTCCTGCAACATCTGAAAATCCGGCAAAATCTACAGGTTTATTACTGGTCATCGGATACTGCCCGGGCTGAACTGGACTTTGTAATCCAGAATAATGACCGGATCATCCCGATAGAAGTAAAAGCAGAAGAAAACCTCAAAGCAAAAAGCCTGAAATCGTTTTTTGAAAAGTTCAATCCGACCATGTCCGTCAGAACATCAATGTCAGACTATCGAAAGGAAAGCTGGCTGGTCAATGTCCCGTTATACGCAATTGATTCATTTCCTTTCTGAAAGGGCATCTCAATATTATTTTATTTCCAATTATCCGTATATTTGTGGAAAATCAGAAATATTACGATATGCACTTAAGCTATCTTGAATTCAGGGAGAAGTTGTATCCCCAGGGAATCTTTTCAATAAGCCAGGTACGTCTTTATTTTCCGGATTTTAACAGCGATAACCTGTTATTCTGGCAAAAGAAGGGTTATATTTTGCGTCTCAGGAAAGGCTGGTATTGTTTCAGGGAATTCACGCAGGTACCGGAATTCAGTTTTCTGGTGGCAAACAATCTTTACGCTCCATCTTACATCAGTCACCAGGAGGCGCTGTTCTTTTACGGGTTGGTGCCAGAACATATTGTTGACTCAACATCTATTTCGACGAAGAAAACCGAAACCTTCACAATTCTTGGCAAGGTATACAAATACTATTCAATCCACCCGAAGTTTTTTTTCGGTTATGTGTTAAAAAATATGACGGTAAATGGATTGACCAGGAGTTTCATGATAGCCGAAAAAGAAAAAGCCATCCTCGACCTGCTCTACCTTTTTGATTTCTACAAGACCGAAGAGGATCTTGCTGAAATCCGTTTTAATGAATCAGTGTTGGAAAATGACATAGATTGGCAAAAAATGGATGAATACCT
>CAIYES010000537.1 GCA_903925275.1 uncultured Bacteroidales bacterium | reverse complement strand
TTCTTTTTCAGTGACTCTTCTGCCTTCTGTCGCAGTTCCGCTGATTCGGATTTGTTTTCGTGTTTTTTCATCCGTATTTCTTGTTTTTGAACAGCGCCATGAAGAGGTCATAAAATATTCAAATCACTATAACATATTCCATTTTAATTTCTTACATCAATCCAATCACCGATCACCTGTAAAAACAGATTAACATCCAACGGCTTGGTTAAATAATCCCTGGCACCCGCTGTCATTAGCTTCTCAATTTGCCGGGGTGTGGCATCTGCGGTAATGATGACAACCGGGATCGATTTTGTTTTAACATCTGCCAAAAGGTTTTTCATGACCGTGGCCCCGTCCAGGTCGGGCAAATCGAGATCAAGCAATATTAAATCAGGTTTATGTTCGATGGCCAATTTCACAGCAGGTTCACCCAAACCAGATATAATTAAATGAAATTCAGGGCGATGATCCCTAAAAATCTCCTCGACCAATTCGGCATTCTGGACATTGTCTTCGATATACAGAATGGTTCCGGTTTTTGCATGTACCGTTGTCCCGGTTTCCCGGGAATACTTTTTTTTCAGCATGAACAATTCTGCTGCCCGTTTCGCTTTTTCCTCATTTTGAAAGGCAATCTCTTTATTTGCAATGTCCAGATTTTCAGTCAGGTTTACATTGTTTTCCTGATGATTTTCCCGGCTCATCTCTTTTCCGGTTGTTGGCAGGTCAATCCAGAAGGTGCTTCCCTTGTCGACAATACTTTCAACACCCACCACTCCTTCCATGGCATCCATAATTTTTTTAACGACTGCCAGCCCAAGACCGGTCCCTTCAATTTTAGTTTTTTCGGATCCGATCCTTTCGAATGGGACGAAAAGCTTTGGGATGTCATCTGGATGAATTCCCAATCCGGTGTCGGTTACCGAAACCCGGATAAAGACTTCGCCTGAATCATTTGGCGGCATTGATTCAGTTTTAACTAAAATAGCGCCGCCCTCGCGGTTGTACTTCACTGCATTGTTGAGCAAATTTATCAACACTTGTTTTAACAGCTTCCGGTCGGAAATTACAAAAAGCTGGTTATCAGGCGAACTTTCAAATTCCAGTGTCAGTTGCCTGGCATCGGCGAGTGGTTGAACCGTGTCGAGCATTTCTGCAACAATACCGCTTAACTGAACAGGCTCAGGAAAAAGCACGAGCCTCCCCGCTTCGATGCGTGAAATTTCGAGCACCTCATCAATTAACTCGAGCAAGTGTTTTCCGCTGTTTAAAATATGGTTGACACTTTTCTTCTGTTTTGGGTTGAGTTCGCCCATATTCAACAATTGGGCAAAGCCAGTGATCGAATTCATGGGTGTACGCAGTTCATGGCTCATGCGCGAAAGGAATTCGCTTTTGGCTTGATTTGCCTTTTCGGCTTCGTCTCTTGTTTTAATGACTACTTCCTCTGCATGCTTGCGGCCAGTAATGTCCAGAGAAATGCCTCCCAGCCAGGGTTCCTGACCCGAGCGGTCGATGGTAAACTTTTGTGTTTCGTAATGGTGCAGTTTCCTGTCGAGCTGAAACAAACTTTCTTCAAATTTCTGATAACCCAACTGCAATGAATTAATATCATCAGCCAAAATTTTATCGCCCAACTCATTTGGAAAAACTTCCAGCATGGTCTTTCCCAACCATTCTGACGCGCCAAAGACCTCATCCATATACTTGTTGACGAACAGCGTACGTCCTTTGTGGTCTTTTAAAAATACGATAACGGGCAAATAATCCATAAAAAGTGAAAACCTTGCCTCACTCTCACGCAATGCCTGCTCGGTACGTTTTCGCTCAGTTATGTCATGATAATTAAGTAAAATGCCATTGATTACATCATTATTTACAAGATTTGATGCTGTTAGTTCTATTGGTTTATAACTCCCGTCTTTACATTTGTAACGTAATTCAACCGTTGTTGAAGAGGCTTCCGTTTGAAGAAGGTCACTCAACTCTGCCTGAAGGCGTTCATGGTCATCAGGATGAACGGTTAACCATCCGAGGGTTCCGATCAAATCATTTGGTTGCCAACCGAAATATTTTTCAATATTCGGGCTCTTGTATTTCATCACGCCATCAACGCCCATGATACCGATAACATCCGAAATATTGGATATCATCGTAGTATGTTTGAGTTCACTTTCAAGAACTGCTTGTTCTGACCGCCGCCGGGCCTCAACATCTTTTTCAAGATTTTCAATGGCTTCCTTAAGCTCGGCCGTTCTTTCTTTTACTTTAATCTCAAGGTTTGCAGTAAGTTCGCGGATTTCCTGTTCAGCAACTTTACGCTCTGTGATGTCTTGCTGGACCGATAGATAGTGCGTCATCTTCCCACTTAAGTCAAACATGGGTGTAAGTGAAGCCCCCGACCAGAAAAGCTCACCGTTTTTCTTTTTGTTATGAAACTCTCCATTCCACTGCTTCCCCGATTTAAGGGTTTCCCAGAGGATTCGATATTCTTCTTTGGACTGTTTGCCCGAATTGAGCATGTTCGAATTCTTGCCAATCAATTCTTCCAGGGAATAACCCGTTAATTCGAGGGTTTTGGGGTTTGCATACTCAATACTTCCGGTGAGGTCGGTAATGCATACCATTACAGGGCTTTGTTCGACCGCTTGCGATAGTTTTTTAAAAGCTGATTCACTTTCTTTGCGTTCGTCGATGTCGCGAATAATAACGAGTACTCTTGATTGTGTCTGGGTCACGAATGCTGTGCCGCTCAGCTCACCTGTAAATACAGAACCATCGGTACGCTTCAACCTGTATTCAGCATCTTTTATCTTATCTCCACTCTCCGTAAAATTGCGTAATTCTTTCAATGCCTTGTCAATATCCGACTCATCGATAAATTCAAGGAAATTCCGGCCGCACATATCTTCGGGTGAAACAAGAAAAAGTGATTCAGACGATTGTGAAGCATAAGTGATTATCCCGTTTGAATCTATAATTGCGATAAGGTCGCCGGTTTGCTCGGTTATGGTCCGGAATTTTTCCTCGCTTAAACGCAGCTTTTCTTCTGCTAGCCTGCTGGCGGTAACATCGTTGATGCTGGCAATAATACAGCTCTGATTGTGGAGGTAAATGAAGGAGGCCGAAAAAATGCCAATCAGTATTTCGCCGTTTTTTTTCCTGAAACGACCTTCCTTACCCTCGACTTTTCCGTTTTCCTTTAGTTTGGTTAAAAGTCTTTTCCTGTCCTCAGGGTCAGCCCATAAATCCATACTTATGGCTGTATTGGCAAGCGCCTCCTCCGGCGTATATCCGGTAACTGAACAAAAGGAATCATTTACTTCAAGAAACCTTCCATCTTCGATCCGTGAAATAGTTATTGCATAAGGAGATGAATGGAAGGCGCTGGCATATTTTTCTTTACTTTCAGATGAAACACGGTCAGCTTCTTCTTTTTCAACGTAATTGCCAAGCCTTTCAGCAATGGAGAATAATAAATTTAATTCTTCCGGCAGAAATAATGGATTGGCACATGGCACTTTATCATCGGGTAAACATACTTCAAGGAACCCAATTGCATTGTCGTTGATTTTTATCTCCTGACGAAGTAAATGATGGCTTTTGTTGAAATTTCCTGTTTGATAAACCTTATCTCCAACTTGAATCGTGGCTCCGGTGATGTCGGGAAACTGGAAGCCTTGCGGGATTATATGTACAATTTTCTCACAAACTTCATCAACCGAAAGGTTTGAATTGCTCATCACATCCGAAATATAATTATGGCAATTCAGTTCCTTCAGTCTTTCGTTCATTTCAAGCTGTAGTTTGTTGCGATCAGTGACATCAATAACAAATACAGAAACTCCAATTATTTTGTCATCGGAATTTTTGACCGGACTATAATGATTTTCATAAACAAGTCTTTTGATGCTTGGGTCTCCATATTCTTCAATCAGTAGAAAATGTTCGCCCCGAAGGGCCCGGTCGAAATTATTTTTAGCATTCAGCCTGTCACCAGGAACAGAGATAATTTCGAGCAAATTCATACCAATCTTAATCTCAACATCCCAAATACTGAACATTGTTTTTTTATGGGATTTGGTGAATTCTGTATAGCAATAATTCTCATCCAGCGCAAAAATGATAATGTTCGAGGGACTTTCTAAAATGGCACCCCGAAAAAAGAAATCAACATTGTTTTTTTCTATCTGTTCTTTCAAAGCCCGCTCCGACTGCCGGAGTGCTTCGTTTTGCATTTCAAGTTCAACCTGATGCACCTCCAGCTCGTGAATGAGTTTCAGATGATCGATTTCTGTTGGGGAGACGTTACGTGCAACGTCTGTTTGGGTTTTCAGCAACGCTTCTGCCTTCTTACGCAGTGACGCTGATGCGGATTTGTTTTCGTTTTTTTTCATCCGTATGTGTTGTTTTTGAGCAGCGTCAAGGTACTGCTCACACCCATTGGGTGACTTAGCCAAGGCTGTTTTTCTGAGTCAAAAAATTAGTAGTTTTTCTGAAGAGAAATATCAGCAAAGTAATATTCTAGCCATAATTAAGAAAAATGAATGAGCTTGCAACCAGTATTTTGAGCGGATACAGATACAAACTTACACATATAAAATTAAGATGGGACTATATTGGCTAAATATCGGAAGAAATATGTCACATGTTAATATTTTTTTTTGATTGCGCGCAATCATGCAGTGATGGATTTGGTCAGCCATCATGCCAGTGATGTATTTGGTCAGCCATCATGCCAGTGATGTATTTGGTCAGCAATCAGCCACGAAGTAGCGTAATATAATTAACCGTGGG
>CAIYES010000536.1 GCA_903925275.1 uncultured Bacteroidales bacterium | reverse complement strand
CGTTCCGGGGCGAGATCATGGCCGGGGAGATGATGGGCAAACTGGGTAAAAAAGTACGTATGCTGGGCTTGCTGGTAACCATCAAATATGTGCGGACCGTAAAAAAAGAGTGGATGCATTTCGGCACCTTCATCGATTTCGAAGGACAGTTTTTCGATACGGTTCATTTTCCGCAGGCTGTGGAAAAATACCCATTTAGGGGTGAAGGGGTTTATCTTGTGATGGGAAAAATCGTTGAGGAATTCGGTTTCCCCAGCCTGCAGGTTGAAAAAATGGCTAAAATGCCGCTGAAAAAGGATCCGAGAAGTTAATTATCGTAAATCAGCGAACTGCATTGGTCCTGAGAAATATTCATTGGAAAGCTATTGTGAAAAAATAAAAAAAATAGTCTCTTTGTCTTATGAAAACCTTAACAATTAATATTCCTGTTGTTTCATTATCCTGTCAAATATTGGAGAACTTGATGTTGAAGCGTTTCAGGATTACTTACTGATTGATGGTGATCGGCTTTATTCCAATAATGTACTGTGTTCCTGAAGTGGCATCGAGGATACTGATATCCTGTAATCCTGCATCCTGCATCCATCCTTTTATCTCATCTGCCGTGTAGGTGTCGCCTTGCTTTGTCCCAACGAGCATGTTGATGGCAAACACCGTGCCTTGCTGGGGTTTTGTGCGGTCTTCGTTCATCAGGTGGTCCATGATCACGAGCATTCCGCCGGGTGCAAGAGAATCGGCTCCTTTTTTTATCAGCATCTTGTTTTCCGGCGGATTGTTGATGTGGATGATGGCCGACATCAGTACAAGGTCATATCCCTGGCCGAAGCTGTCGGTATGGTAATCGCCGGCCATGGTAGTGACGTTGGCGCCGTGATGGTAGCGGTCGATGTATTTCTGTGTTATGGGGATCACTTTGGGCAGGTCGAACACGACCGACTGTATTGAGGGATCCTTTTCGATAAAGGCAAAGGTGAATGCCCCGGAACCTCCGCCTACATCCAGCGTGCGTTTTACCCCGGAAAGGTCAAGCAGGGAGGCGAGTTCCTGGCCCTGGCTTACACCACGGGTATGCATGGCGGCGATAAACGCTTCCAGCCACTGAGGCCCCCTTTCGTTGAAGTCATCTTCTATGTCAATGGCAGATCCTTTTCGGATGACCGCGGTGAGGGTATCCCATTTTCTCCAGAGATCGGCCGCGTGCCCGAGACCGCCCAGAAAGGCAGGGGAGGAGGATGTCAGGTATTTGTCGGCGAATAGGGAAGTTGTAAAAAGATCATGCCTCTTTTCGAGCAGGCCCAGCGAAACCAACACGTTCATCAGGCGGTCGGTGGCTCTTTTGTCTGCCCCGATCAGGGAGGCCACGTCGAATGAAGAAATGGATTTTCCTTCCAGATGGTCAAATATTCTTAATTCGTGGGCTGTAAGGATAATTCTGCTTAGCCTGAAGCCGTTCACGATTTCCATCAGTGAGGCCGGGGTTTCGATTCGGGTCATACCGTAGATTTTTTACAAATTTATTCAATTTCTTGTTTTATTGCCTTTTTCGGTGTAGGTTTGATGGGTAAAACCAAAACCCACAAATATTATGGAAATTCCTATTCTAGTT
>CAIYES010000535.1 GCA_903925275.1 uncultured Bacteroidales bacterium | reverse complement strand
ATGATTATTTTGACGATATCATAGGCGTATCTAGACCCGAGGGGACTAATCCCATCAAAATTGATCTCCATTTTAGCCTAGCCCAGGCTCCCTATATTCTAACAAAGCCTCTCCACGGTTCTCAGAAAAAAGTGTCCATGGATGAATCTGGACTTGTAATTTCTATCAAGGTAATTCCCAATCATGAACTTGAACAGCTCTTATTATCTTTTGGAGAGCATGTTGAGGTGCTTCAGCCAGCCGATTTCCGAAAAAAAATAGAATTACGGGTCGAGACAACAGTTGGCAAGTATCATCGGTAATAAGGAATTCCTTATGTGCTTGTGCAGGTATAGTGCACAATTACGTTGTTGCTTTGTGCCATAAAGCAAAGCGAAATGGAAACAACCCCCCTAAATTATCAGTTCGAGATGACCAAAGAGAAGGTTTCTCGCTTGTGCAATGAAAAAAAAACTGAACAGGCAAAGGAAGAATGGAAAGTTTTTCTGAATAGCGTTATCTATCACCATTCATGGGATATTATAAAAAACTACTCGGAAGCCTGTATCAGCCAATTACCAGAGTACCACATCGGGTATCTTTCAGCAGGTATTGCATGCCTTAATCTTCAGGATTATTCAACTGCCCTGACGCATTTTATTAAGGTTCTCGACCTATATCCCAATCATGTGATAGCGTTAAAACATAAAAGTGAGACTCTTTATGTCATGGATCGGTACGAAGAAGCCTTGCATTGTGCTGAACTATTGCGACAAACAGATCTCTTCAACCCGGAGTATATCAAACTAGTCTCAAGTAACCTGGATATGCTTGGACGTTATGAAGAATCGCTTGATCTGGTTGAGGAAGGTCTTAGAATTCATCCGGAAAATTGCAATTTGATGCTGGAAAAGGCCATGGGTCTGAATATTTTAGGGGACCGTGTTGGAGCTTTGGAGTTTTATGCCAAGGCTGAACAACTGGTTAGAAAAAACACACTATCTCCAGAACTGATTTCCACCTTGATTTTGCTACACCTTAATCGCGGAGGAATGCTGAAGAATGAAATTGATGAATCAGGCGGGGAAGACGAACAGAACCTGGGATTTGTACTTATGGAGTTGGCTAATGCCAAGACTTTTGAAAACCGAACCAACTGATCGAAGTGAAAAACAATTTATTGTTTATGCAATAATTTCAACACAATGGTAGAATCAAAGGAACTGCACAACATAGGTGCCCCGTTTACGCTGCATGATGTTACTACTATGCCGGAATTTTATTATCGGTCGGATTCTTATTTTTCACCTGTAGATCCATCTCTGTTTTTTACTTTGGCGAACAGAGTCTATCCTTCATCGAGAAATATTTCTGATTTGACAACTGACGGAGATTTAGTGACCAGTTTCAGGAACCATTTCAAAATAGGGGATGAAAATTGCTTTTATTCACAGCAATATATTCCCAATGAAAAAAAATATCATGGATCCCATATAATGGTCATGGTAACAAGAAATCTTATGGTAGATTTCAGTGTGGATAAGCATAGCCCACATGCCGTAGTACTTTTTTCCTATGAAACAGAACAGGTCTTATTAAGGGAGGTTTGTGGAATGTTAGAGGAAACAGTCCAAAAGCGAGATCAGCCGCACATTGGGTTGCTAACTTTCGATAGCCTTCAGGGCACCAATTTGACCAATATTTCCCTTGAACTGCCAGAAATAGACTTTGAAGGATTTTATAACGAAGATCTGAAACCTGTACACAAAGTTATATTATCACGTCTAAACGAACCAAAAGGCAAAGGTGTCGTGCTTTTGCATGGTATCCCGGGGACTGGTAAAACTACCTACCTCCGGTATCTTGCATCCCTCATTAATAAACAACTGATCTTTGTTCCTTATGAAATAGCACAGCGGATATCATCACCCGACTTCATTTCCTTTATGTTGCGATACAAGGATTCAGTGCTGATCCTGGAAGATGCAGAGAATCTCCTCAGAACAAGGGATGATGGAGAAAATCTCAGCGTGGCCAATTTGTTGAACCTGTCAGACGGGCTCCTTTCCGATTGCTTACACATGCAACTTATTTGTACATTCAATACCGATATCACACGCCTTGATAAAGCATTGCTGCGTAAAGGCCGGATTATTGCCAGGTATGAATTTAAACCCTTATCAACAGAAAAAAGTTCGCTTCTTGCTGCACGAATCGACCATCTGTCAAAGATAGATCACCCTATGACCTTGGCAGAAATATTCCATTTAGGCGATGAGGATTATTCTGTGCAAAAAAACAGGAAGATTGGGTTTACATGATCAACTTAAGTGATGATCTCTCAGACGAAGAAAATACGCTGATTTTTATAGATTTAACTACAGGGAAAGTGAAAAAAATCTTTTGGGTACCCATTTGGGTACTCAAAAAAGAAAAACCCACGACTGGCGTGGGTTTTAGAGGTGTTTTGGTACCCGGAGCCGGAATCGAACCGGCACGAACTTGCATTCATTGGTTTTTGAGACCAACGCGTCTACCTATTCCGCCATCCGGGCAGTTGTTCCTTCCGATCCTGCAATTTACAGGGTTCGGGTTCGGGTAAACAGGGGTACAAAAGTACCAATTTTTTTTCAGTCTGCAACTATTATGTAACGTGAATGAAGTCTATTATGTTGATACTTTAATTTGCACCACGGAATTTAATGGTTTATCTTTGCGCAAAGTAATCCCCCCCTCATCATGGCAGCAAAGATCAACATCTTTTCGGGTTCGGCGACAGCCTACCTGGGTGAGAAAATTGCGCAAAGTTATGGTACTGACCCGGGTAAATCTTCGGTTGTCAGGTTTGCAGATGGTGAATTTCAGCCCTCCTTTGAAGAAAATATCCGTGGTACCGATGTCTTCCTGATCCAATCGACCCATGCCCCGTCAGATAACCTTTTTGAACTGCTGATGCTCATCGACGCTGCCCGCCGTGCCTCCGCAAAGACCATTGTGGCCGTCATCCCATATTTCGGCTATGCCCGTCAGGACCGCAAAGACAAACCGCGGGTTTCCATCGCAGCGAAACTGGTAGCCAACCTTCTTTCTGCTGCCGGTGTTAACCGAATCATTGCCCTAGATCTCCATGCTGATCAGATCCAGGGTTTTTTCGATGTCCCGGTCGATCATCTTTATGCTTCATCGGTCTTTATCCCATATCTTAAAACCCTTCACCTCCCTGAACTGATTTTTGCCTCTCCCGATACCGGCGGAACCCGCCGTGCCGGGTCGTATGCAAAGTACTTCCATACCAATTTCGTCATCTGCTACAAACACCGGTCAAAACCCAATGAAGTGGCAAAAATGAGGCTGGTTGGTGATGTGAAAGGAAAGGATGTTGTGCTGCTCGACGACATCGTTGATACCGGTGGTACCTTGTGTAAAGCTGCCGAGATCATCATGGAACAGGGCGCCGCTTCTGTACGCGCAATGGTTACGCATCCGCTTCTTTCAGGCAATGCCAGGGAAAATATTGAGAATTCGGCACTCCTTGAACTTATCGTAACCGATACAATCCCCATCACCATTGAAACCCCGAAAATCAAGGTACTTAGCACCGCCGATCTCTTTGCCGAAGTGATCCGCCGCCTCAAAAAAAGAGAATCGATCTCCTCCCTGTTCAAATTCTAAATGAATTTTTACTACCTTTGCAGGCTTAAAAAAATGGTGAAATCGTGAAATGGTGAAATCGTGACTTCCTTTTACCTGTTTACCAGTTTACTTGTTTACCTTTTCACCAGTAAAATAACCAACTAACTAAATTATCAACATTATGAAAACGGTATCATTGAGCGGTTCTCTTCGCGAGAACGTAGGGAAAAAAGATGCTAAAAAACACCGCAAGGAATTCAAAGTGCCTTGCGTGATGTATGGCGGTAAAGAACAAATTCATTTCGTGGCTGAGGAAAAAGTGCTGATGAAAGTCATGCATACACCAATAGCCTACATCTTCAATCTGAACGTTGGCGGTCAGGAATACAGCACGATCGTGCAGGATGTGCAGTACCATCCGGTTACCGACCGTATGCTGCATGTTGACTTTATGCAGATCATCCCTGAAAAACAAGTTACAATCGGCGTTCCGATTAAAATTATCGGTACAGCCCCCGGCGTTCTCCGTGGTGGCCGACTGATCAAGAAAATGCGCAAATTGATCATCAAAGCTTTGGTTCAGGATCTGCCCGATGATCTTACCGTTTCGATCGACGGACTTGAAATCGGTGACTCTGTGAAAGTGTCGGATATGAAATTCGAAAACGTTTCGTTTTTAGATCCTGCCAGCAGCGTTATTGTTGGTGTGCGTACCGCACGTGCCGTTGTTGAAGAAGTTGTTCCCGGCGCTGAAGGTGCTGCCGCTGCAACTGCTGCCGCCGCCCCTGCCGAAGGTGCCAAAAAAGCTGAAGCCCCAAAGAAGTAAGCTTTTCAGATCAATATTTTTGCAAGGAAGGTGTAGAGGAGGTAGCTTTACACCTTCTTTTTTTTAATGCAGGGAATGCAGGGAATGCAGGGAATGCAGGAAATGCAGGAAATGCAGGAAATGCAAATAATGCAAATAATGCAAGGGAGGCAGGAGAGTTAGGTTGTGACTTTGTGATTTTTTCTATTTAATCGTGTAAACATGAAATACCTGATTGTCGGTTTGGGAAATATTGGCGACGAATATGCCGATACGCGCCATAATATCGGGTTTATTGCTGCCGATGCTCTGGCGCTGAACTTCAAAGCCACGTTTGAAGTGGGAAGGCTTGCATCGGTAGCCAGGATGTCGCTGAAGGGACGAACCCTGGTGGTGATCAAGCCGACCACATATATGAACCTTAGCGGGAAATCGGTGCGATACTGGATGCAGAAAGAGGATATCGCCAAAGAAAATATCCTGGTGATCGTCGACGATCTTGCGCTGCCGCTGGGGGCCCTGCGGCTGAAATCGAAGGGTAGCGACGGGGGACACAATGGCCTGATCAGCATCATTGAAACCATTGAAACCAATGAATTTGCACGACTTCGCATTGGAATCGGCAGCGATTTTGCCAAAGGATACCAGGTTGATTATGTCCTGGGCCGGTGGACTTCAGATGAGACAAAGATCCTGATCCCGCGGATCGAAACAACGGTCGAACTGATCAAAAGCTTCGTGCTGACTGGGACGGAGAGGACTATGAATTTTTTCAACAAGCGTTAAGGTGGACAAGGCGACTCGTTTACGGGTCGCAAAAATGATCGGTGGTTTAGCGTTTTAAGTTTTTTTCAGATCCATCCTGATAGCTTATAGTATGCCAGGGCCGAATATTCCCTCAAAATCAGTATTTCGTACTGCAACTGGGTCCAGAACTGGTATCGCAGCATGATGCTGTTCCCCACATCGGGAATAAAAATCCGGCCTCCGAGTTTACGGGCATTGAAGGAGATATCGGCAGCAATGGCCTGTTCAAAGGCCGGAAGCCCGTCGACTTTCATGAACCCTGCCTTTTTAAAAGTAAGCACTGCGCGAAGCATGTGCTCGGGGGACGTGACGATAAGGATTGAAGTGAATTGCGAATTTCGAATATTGAATATTGAATATTGAACGGAATCAGGTTTTACATTTTTCCGTTCGATATTCGATATTCGTTGTTCAATATTCGATATTATTTTTAGCACACGAAGAGCCTGCGCACGCGTATTTGTGCCGGAATCTTCGAGGAAGATCCTTTCTTTGCTGATCCCGTGAAGGATCAACTCCTTTTTCATCAGGTTGATGGAACTCAGCGAATCTTTGGCATTGCCCGGGAGAGCAATGATGATGTCGGCCTTGTTGAAGTAATTTCCTGCCTGCGCGGTGTACCATAACCGCATCAGAGCACTTTCGCTGGGCATTCCGCCGCCGCCGAGCAACACGATGCAACCGGGCGGGCGCTTTATCCCCGCATGTTTCACGCCCATCCCATACCAGATCCAGAAAGGAACTGTGGTAAATGCAAGCAAAACCAGAAATATCGCAATGATACCTGCCGAAAACAATATGCCTTTCAGGATACGCCTCAGGCGGTTCAGGATATGTCGGGTGGCAGCGTTTTTCATGCCTGTGGTCGGGATTTTTTTCAAAAATAAACACTTCTTCGATTGAAGTTAGAAAAACCTGCGAAATTTTCCAGGCCGGATTCAATGAAATAAAAGTGCAGGGTCAGTTAAGCCGGATAATTTTACAGGTATAGCATGTGCCATGGTCGTAGGCGGTAAGGAAATATATTCCTGCCCCGAATGGCCGGAAATCAATCCGGGTTTCGTGGCCCGACCCGACCAGGTTGCCGTGGATATCATACAATCGATACGCTGATGGTTGGGAAAGTCCTGTTATCTGCAGGAAATCCTTTACCGGGTTAGGATAAACGCCCTTCATCACTTCAAGCTGTGGATCTCCTGTCGGAGTTTCACAATATGAATGCACAGAAAGGGTCGGGGAAAAGCAGGTCAACGGAAAAATGCTGATATCGGGGACAAAGGGGGTGACATTCAGGACAAGGTCGCTGACCGCAGGGTTTTCTGTGGTTGGATCTGCATGTGATGCGGGTTCGGATTCCTGGCAGCCCGACACTCCCATTTGGTTGGCCTTGACAAGATAGAGCGCTGTATCTGCCTGGGTTTCGATATATCCGGTCATCACATAGCTGCTGCCATGCTGTATAAAAGCCTTTGCCTGGTTCAGGTAGGCAATTCCCGACGGGTCAAACCCGTAAACCTTTGACCAGGAGGTGGCACCCAACTGATCCGTCTTCACCAGCAGGCCGAAGGAGATGCGCATAAAACCTGTAAAGGCCATTTCTCCGTCGCCGGTCTCGATAATCTGGTAAGCCGCCCCTCCTCCACTGTTCAGATCATACTCTTTGGCATAAACCACATTGCCGGCCTCGTTTGTCTTGATGACCAGGGGATTCCAGATCTGGTCTGTCGGTGAGAACTCATACACCTTCGTATTCCCGCTTACAACAAGGTTTCCTCCGGAACTGCTTATCAGATCATAGGCATTCTGGCCGGTGAAGCCATTGTGCAGGATGTCATAGGTTTTGCACCATTGCACCGATCCGTCTGCGGAAAGTTCCATGATGAAAATATCGCCTTCGGGATCGTTGTAATCCGTATTTCCGGTCAGGTAAAGACCTGTAGCAGATCCGGCAACGACCGCACTCGCTGATTCGTTTCCGGTTTTACCGTAAGCCTTCGCCCACCTGAACGATCCCGAGGTGTCGAATACCGCAACCAGGATATCCTTCCCGCCAGCACCTGTCCCGCTGACCGATCCGGTCAGCACCAGCGTGGTATCATCACGGAGCAGGATATCGTTGATTTCACAAGGTCCGGCCGACCCGAAGGTTTTGCTCCACAGCACGATGCCACCCGTGGTGACTTTCGCAATAAATCCCCGTGAAGAAGCCATATTCGGATTGCAATTCCCTGCCAGATAGATGAAATCATCCTGCAGGATGATTTTTTTTCCTTCAAGGGGGAGGGCGCCATTAAATTCTCTGGTCCAGACACTGTCACCGTAGTTATCTGTTTTCATCAGAAAAAACCCTGATGACAGTGCATCTTTGGCTGTTCCGCCGATGTAATACCAGCCGCTTTTCTGCTGGATATCGTTGCCACAGAGGTAAAATCCGTTGGAGAAGGAGGTCTGAAAGATGGTCTGGGCCCCGGCACTGATAAATGATAAAAGCCAGATGGCCAGAAACAGCAGGGCAAACCTGCATCTCATGTAAAGCTGCCGGAGGGTATTCTTACCGTTTCGGCGATATTTTTTCCTGCACAATATCATGGATATCACTTTTTTGAATTCGTTCCTGTAACATGGTGTCGCGGTCGCGGATGGTGACGGTATCATCCTCCAGGGTTTGATGATCAACTGTTATGCAAAAAGGTGTCCCGAGGGCATCCATCCGGCGGTACCGGCGGCCGATGGTGTCTTTTTCTTCGTAATAGCAACGGAAATCGTTCTTGAGGGCATCCATGATCTGGCGGCCTTTTTCGGGTAAACCGTCCTTTTTGGTCAACGGTAAAACGGCCAGTTTGATGGGGGCAAGTGTTGCGGGGATTCCAAGAACGACACGTTCGCTGCCATCTTCGAGCTTTTCTTCGCGGTATGCATGGCTCAGGATGGCCAGGAAGGTGCGGTCGAGGCCGATGGAAGTTTCAACAACATACGGCACATAGCTTTCATTGGTTTCCGTATCAAAATACTGGAGTTTCTTTCCCGAAAATTGCTGGTGGGCGCTCAGATCAAAATCGGTGCGGCTGTGAATTCCTTCCAGTTCCTTAAACCCGATCGGGAATTCGAATTCGATATCGGCGGCGGCATTGGCATAATGAGCCAGCTTTTCATGGTTGTGGAAACGATACTTTGAGGCAGGAAGCCCAAGTGAAAGATGCCATTTCATGCGTTCTTCCTTCCAGTATTCATACCATTTGAGTTCCTCGCCTGGTTTAACGAAGTATTGCATCTCCATCTGTTCGAATTCGCGCATGCGGAAAAGAAACTGCCGGGCCACAATTTCGTTGCGAAAGGCTTTCCCGATCTGGGCGATGCCAAAGGGGATCTTCATGCGGGCTGATTTCTGGACATTCAGGAAGTTGACAAAGATTCCCTGGGCGGTTTCCGGGCGGAGATAAACCACCGAAGTATCATCGTTCACCGACCCCATCCGGGTAGAGAACATCAGGTTGAACTGGCGCACTTCTGTCCAGTTTTTAGTTCCGCTTACAGGGCATACAATTCCTGCTTCTTCGATCAACCGTTTGATATCATCAAGATCGTCCTTGCCCAGGGAGGCATAAAACCGGGTTTTGATGCCATCGATTTTTTCCTGGTATTCCTTTACGCGGGGGTTGGTGTCCCGGTACATTTTTTCATCAAAAGATTCGCCAAAGCGGCTGCGTGCTTTTTCAACTTCTTTCTGAATTTTATCTTCAATCTTCTGAAGATGATCTTCGACCAGCACATCGGCCCGGTAACGTTTTTTTGAATCCTTGTTGTCAATCATCGGGTCGCTGAAGGCATCCACATGGCCTGACGCTTTCCACACTGTCGGGTGCATGAAAATGGCGCAATCGAGTCCCACGATGTTTTCATGAAACCGGGTCATCGCCCTCCACCAGTAATCTTTAATGTTATTTTTGAGTTCAACGCCAAATGGGCCGTAATCGTACACGGCAGAGAGTCCGTCATAAATTTCACTGGATGGAAATACAAAACCGTATTCCTTGGCATGGGCAATTATTTTTTTAAAAAGCTCTTCGTTGTTGGCCATACATAATCATGTTATAGGTGACAAAGGTAGGGAAATAGAATTTAATCAGTTGGAACGGATGGGAGTGCAAGATTTTTGGCGGTGGTGAAATCAAACTTTTGTCCGGGAACTTTTACGAATATATGTCCTGTATGCTGTTCAATGGTGGTTTTTATATGCCGCGACCTTGCAACATTGACTAAAAGTATGGCCATCTCGATGCCATCGCCGCGCTGGTAATTGACCACCTCATCGGGAAGTGCGAGCCGGTTGCCATCGTAAATGGATTCTTTTGGCCATGATTGCAACTGACCAGCCACATCCTGCAGTTCCTTTTCGCGGAAGTATTCGATGGAGACCGGATTGCGTTCAAATGCAGCCTTAAAAAAGGGTTTCCAATCGCATGAATCCATGTAGCGACCGGCGTAGAAAGCGAGGTCGACGACGAAGAATGTAGATATGGTTGTGGAAACCTGATGCTCTATTTCAGATTTTTGATTTCGAATGGAAGAGAGATATTGGATGATCTCTTCGCGGGTTTGGTCGGGGGTAATTTTAATGGTATGGGAGCCTGTGAACTCTTTTTTGGTGGATGGCAGGCGCGGAACCGTGTGTATAAATTTCTTCAGGTCGGTGAAAAATTCAGGATGATTCCCGAGTCCGGGGAAGTTTTGTTTCAGGGCTTCGATAAACTCCTGGTAAGGCTTCAGGTCGAAGAGTTCATCTTCATGATAAATTCTGAACCGGTGATCGATGGGCTGCAGATAAAGATCCTCTTCGTCCATTTCACAATAAAGTTTACGTCCGGTTTTATCGCCAAGGCGATTCTTACTGCCATGTTCGTATCCAAAAGCTTTTTCGAGTTGGATGTAGCGATCGCACCCATGGCATTGGAAGCAAAGCTGAAAAAGTTTCTGGTGACGGCTATAGTCGCGCAGAAAATTCATAAATATCTCGAAATCAACCTGAGATACAAGAAATTTTGAGAGTTTATCTCTGAATGCGTTATATGCTCCGTGATCAATTGTGGCTTCGGGGTACATTGAATGAATCCATCCGGAATTGTGCGCTACATAAGTCACCTGCTCGTGTTCCAGGGCCCGGCGGGCAAGGGCCGATAGCTCAGTACCATTGTACCACATGGATTTGGTAACGATGCGGCGGTTGTTGGTAAGCACGCCTTCATCAACCATCACAAAATTTTGCGAATGAAGCGGCGTTCCCATCAGGAAAATTTTCTCAAGCGGGATTTCCGCCACGATAAAAAGGGCGGCAGCATACAAACAAGCCAACGAAACACATTCTCCGGCACCAGCTTCATGATTTGGTTTAAAGCGAAAGGCATTCATGGCCTCCACCGTTTCTGTTTTCCAGTATGGGATAATGTCGGAATCGAATTTATCCAATCCGAAATGGCGGCGGATGTCCATGTCAAAGTAATATTTGTCGCCTTCATACCCAAAGAGGGCGTTGGAACTTGAAAGCATGTCGAAATCGACAAAGTCGCTGAAGCGGTTGATCTCTGTTTGTTTGTCGGTTAATCCCCAGGTTTCAAGGTCGAGGTTAAAATTGTAATGATCCATCACATATTGTTTCACCCGATGGATTTTTTTCAGCGTTCCCATTTTTGTGATACCAGCAAACCAGGGGTCGGATCGCCATTTCCAGATTTCGGGTGACATGATGTTGGCCAGCACCAGGGCGTAAAGCAGATCAGGGAAGATGAATATTTCCATGTCGCTCAGGGTGAAGGCAGAACTATATTTTTCGAGTGTTTTCTTGTCCATATCCAGGCTTTTAACCCTGACGGGTCGTACCCCGCATCGGGGTTTTCAGAAGCGGGCTGCAAAGATAATTGAATATTATATCCATGCCTTCATCCGATTTTTTTACTTTTGCTGAACAAATTTGAACAACCATGTATTATTCGGGACAAGAAATCGTTGAAATTGCCGTCAGAATTGAAGAAAACGGCAATGAGTTTTACACAGCCGCTGCTGAAATGATCAAAGAAAGCAACGACATCAAGGGATTATTTATCGATCTGGCAGAGAAAGAGATCCTGCACATCTCTATTTTCCAGAAGCTGGCCGAAAAGTTTGATGCCGAAAGTTTCGACTTTGGCGCCCAGGATGCAACCGATTACATCAACCACCTGGCCGAATCGCACATCTTTGGGAAGCCAGACTCCGGAAAAACGCTGGCAAAGACCCTCAAAACCCCAAAAGAGGGACTTGAAATTGCATATACTTTTGAAAATGACAGCGTGGCTTTTTACACCGAATTACTGAAATATACCCGCAGCGATTCAAAACGCCTGGTACAACAAATCATTGAAGAGGAGAAAGAGCACGCGGCTGAAATTAAAAAGTTCCTTTAACCAACCGGCAAACAGGCCGATTCTTATATGCATGCGTAAGAGACTCTGTGACTCGAAAAAGAGTCTTTTATTATAAACTGCTATGTTTTTTCGTAGAATAAAGACCTTTTTCAGAGATTCCCGTTACCGGCAAATTCGTGAAGTTTTTTGGTTTGCAGTAATTACACTGTCTATCCACTATGCCTACCGGTTTTGGGCAAACAGCCTGTTTTTCTGGCCCATAAAACCATGGATGGATGAATTGCAACAGGTGATGTCGGGATGGATTTTTAGTCAAAGCACATGGGTTGACAGGCATATCCTGAATATTTCTTTCCGGATATCGGAACAAACAATGGTCTTTGACAACGGAAGCTGGATAAGCATAAACAGAAGTTGTGCCGGCGATAAACAGATACTCCAGTTTCTCCTTCTGGTATTGATTTATCCCGGGATATGGAAACGTAAGCTATGGTATATTCCATTGGGCGGGGTGATCATCCATTTTACCAATGTTCTGAGGATTGTACTCCTTTCGTTGGTTTCAATCAGCAAACCGGCATGGTGGCACCTTGCGCATGACACGGCGCTGCGGGGAATGTTCTACCTGGTTATCCTTATTTTGTGGATAATATGGGCGGAGTGGATAAACCAAAAGAAAGGAAAGGTTCTTTAAGGAAGATCAGATGCGATGGCTGTTTATCGGCTTAAAAACAGCCTTCATGCTACAATAGTCCAATCAGGAAAAACGGCAATATGCCGATGATGATCACCATCAGGGTCATAAAGAGAAGATGAATTTTATACGGGGTTTCCACCTTCAGTTGAACCCCGGTCGGATCTTTCAGGTACATGGCCACAATGGGCTTGAAATAATAGACCACGCTTACAGCCGACCCCGTTATGGCCACGATGACCAACCAAACAAGCCCTTTTTCCAGTGCGGTGGTAAACAGGTAATATTTTGCCATAAACCCGGCCAGGGGCGGTATCCCTGTGAGGGATAACATTGCAACCGTAAGGCAGAAGGCCTCCAGCGGATTGGATTTTGCCATGCCGTTCATCGAAGTGAAAAAGTCGTTCCCGTGAGCTTCTCGGATAAGGATCAGAATGCCGAACGCTGTAATGGTGGCAATGGAATAGGAAATTGTATAAAGTAGCAGGGCGTTGTTGGACATGGGGCTGAATGCAACAACGGCCAGCAGCATATATCCCGAATGGCTGATGCTTGAATAGGCCAGCATGCGCTTGAGGTTGGGCTGATACACTCCTGTGAGATTGCCCAGTAGAATGGTGAAGGCGGCCATTACCCAAATGGTAGTTTCCCAAACACCATGAATGCCTAAGAACGTATGGGTGAAAAAACGAAACATGGCCACGATGGATGCGGTTTTTACGACGGTAGCCATAAAAGCGGTCAGCAGCGTGGGCGTTCCTTCATAAACGTCGGGAGCCCAGAAATGAAAGGGAACGATGGCAATTTTAAAGGCCAGCCCGATGATGAGCAGGAAGAGACCGGCCAGGAACATGGGTGGATAGGTTCCGGAACACGAAGCTACAAACAGCGATATTTTTTGCAGGTCGAATGAACCGGTTGAACCATAGATCAGCGCAATGCCAAACAGCAGAAACCCCGACAGGAAAGACCCGAGCAGGAAATATTTCAGGGTAGCCTCGTTCGAGGTGATCGCCTCCTTATGACTTCCGGCCAGCACATAAAGAGCGATGGACAGGGTCTCGATCCCAAGGAAAAGCATGATCAGGTTGCCATAGGAAGTCATCATTACGGCACCCACCAGGGCAAAGATCATCACCCCGTAGATATCATCGAGCGGACGTTGTACCCCCCTGTAATATTGGGCAGCCAGTGAAAAAATCAGGAAAGTGGAGAAAATAAGCACGGTGCTGAAGGCTACGGAAACATTGTCGACGATCAGCATCCCGTTGTTGTAGGATCTGAAGGTGTTCCAATCCATGATGGTCAGCGCCATGGAGACGACCAGGCCTGCCAGGATCACCGGTAACAGCCATTTTTGCTTCTTCAGAATTCCCAGGAAGAGGATCAGTACACCGAGGACTGTTATGGAGATGATTGTTGTCATTGGAAAATGAAAGAATTACAAAAGAAATGGACTCAGGTTTTATGTTTATATTTTTGCCTTTACTTAGCGAAATTTAATATTTGCAACACATCGGGCAACGCCACATCCAGGAAAAGCCCGGGGAAAAGTCCGATCCAGAAGATCATGATCACCAATGGAATTAGGGTGGCCATTTCGGTCCAGGTCAGATCAGCGATTTGTCCGGTGAGCTGATTTGTCGTCCCAAGCATCGTCCGCTGGTACATCCACAACATATAAACTGCACTGAAGATAATGGTCAATCCGCCGATGGCAGAGAAGACCACCGAGTGTTCGAAAATCCCAAGGAGCAGCAGGAATTCGCCAACGAAGCCATTGGTAAGCGGCAATGCAATGCTTCCAAGCAAAATGACCATAAAAAAAACAGCAAGCCGGGGTGCCTTCAGGGCAATCCCGCCCAAATCGGCGATGTTGCGGGTTTTAGTCCTTTGTTCAATCAGATCGATCACCAGAAAAAGCCCCACGATGTTGATCCCATGAGAGATCATCTGGATCATGGCGCCCTGCATGGAATGGATGGTGAGGGCAAATACTCCTGCAGCAATCAGTCCTACATGGGCAATGGAGGAGTAGGCGACCAATCGCTTCATGTCTTTTTGCCTGATGGCAATGAGCGAAGCATAAACAATTCCTGTCACGGCCAGGATCATGGCGAAAGTTCCCCACTGTTGCAATGCCTGATGGCAAATGGGGATCATCCATCGGATCATACCGTAAATTCCCATTTTTAACATAATTCCGGCCAGCAGCATGCTTCCTGCTGCTGGCGCTTCGGCATAGGTGTCGGGTTGCCAAGTATGAAACGGGAAAATTGGGATTTTTACGGCGAATGCCAGGAAAAAGGCCAGAAATATCCATAATTGTTCAGTTGGCGTCAATGCAACTAAATAGAGCCACTGAAAATCGAAGGAGTGCGGCATGGGTGTCCTGGAATAAAGGTAAATCAAGGCTCCAAGCATGAACAGGCTTCCCGTGAAGGTATAAATGAAAAATTTTAAGGTGATCCGTATCCGGTCGTTGCCTCCCCACACGGCACAGATAAAGTAGGCGGGAATCAGCGCCATTTCCCAGAAAATGTAAAACATCAGCCCGTCAAAGGCGGTAAAAACCCCAACCAGCGCCATCTCCATCAACAGGATCAGGCTGTAAAAGGCTGAAGGCCGCTCGTAGGAATGGCTGAATGAGGCCATGATAATAACCGGCAGCAGGAATGTGGTGAGCATTACCAGCAACATACTGATGCCATCCATGCCGAATTTCAGGCTTACCCCCATGGAAGCAAGCCAGTCGGCCCTGAACAGCAACTGGCAATGGCACGAGGTTTTATACTGGACGAAAGCTGCCACAGCCAGGCCAAATTCGATGAGCGCGCCGGTCAATACGAAATACCTGATCTCCTTTTCCTTTTTCAGCGACAAGGTAATCAGCGAAAGTGCCAGGGGCAGTAAAATAAGTATTATCGTCAGCATCGGTCAGATCAGGATATTAAAAAACAGGATCAGCATGATCCCTAAAATCATTATAAACATATAAAAACCAACATTGCCGGTTTGAACATACCGGATGGTGTTGCCTGTCCAAACAACCATGGTGCCCAGGCCATTCATGAAGCGGTCGATAATGCGTAGTTCAACGATCTCATGAAGCATTTGCGACAACCACAGGATTGGTTTTACAACAATCGCCCGGTAAAGTTCATCAACATAATATTTATGCGAAATCAGCCGTACAGGGAGTGACCGCCGGGCATCATCCGGAGATAAGCCATGCTGCCGGGTAATATAGCGATGGTATGTCCAGAACACCATGGCCAGCACCCCGGCCAGGGTAACGCCCATCAGCAGCCATTCGGTGCCGTGCGAAAGGGGTGTTTCATGCTCCATCACGGCATTTGAACCGGCAAAGACAGGTGCAAGGAAATTTGAAAGACCGGTATTCCCGCCAAATACCGACGGAATATTTATGAAGCCGCCAAATACCGACAGAAGTGCCAACAGTATCAGGGGAATGACCATGACTGCAGGGGACTCATGGATATGGTGTTTTTGTTCCTCTGTTCCCCGGAAATCTTTGAAAAATGTCAGATACAGCATGCGGAACATATAAAAAGCAGTCATCAGGGAGCCGATCAATGCGATAAACCATATCCCGGAAGAGAATTCAAAGGTCTTGGCCAGAATTTCATCTTTCGAAAAGAATCCCGACAATGGCGGGATCCCGGCAATGGCCGCGGTGGCGATGAGAAAAGTCCAGAAGGTTTTTGGCATTGCATTTTTCAAACCACCCATTTTCCGGATATCCTGTTCTCCACCCAGGGCATGGATCACGCTTCCCGCGGCGAGGAATAGCAAGGCTTTGAAAAAGGCATGGGTTGTGAGATGAAACATGGCGCCGGAGAAGGCACCCATACTTAAGCCGACGAACATATAGCCGAGCTGGCTGATGGTGGAATAGGCCAGAATTTTTTTGATGTCGTTCTGGAAAATGGCAATGGAGGCGGCAAACAGCGCAGTGGCCAATCCCGTGAGTCCCATGATGGCCATGGTGGCGGGTGACAAGACATATAAAATATTTGATCGTGCCACCATATAAACTCCCGCCGTGACCATGGTGGCGGCATGGATCAGCGCTGAAACCGGCGTTGGCCCGGCCATTGCATCAGGCAACCAGGTAAAAAGGGGTATCTGTGCACTTTTTCCAACGGCGCCAATAAACAAAAGCAAGGTAATGGCGACCAGATTTGAATCTCCGGATGTCATTCCTTTGGCCTGCTCAAAGACATCCAGGAAATTAAGGCTATGGAATGTAGTAAAGATCAGGAACATGCCCATGAGAAATCCCAGGTCGCCAATGCGGTTCATGATAAAGGCTTTTTTGGCTGCGTTGTTGAATTCCTGGTTTTTGAACCAGAACCCGATGAGCAGGTAAGAACACAATCCCACTCCCTCCCACCCGATGAACATGATGGGATAATTTGCGCCCATCACAAGCAACAGCATCGAAAAAACAAAGAGGTTCATAAAGGCAAAAAACCGGTTGAAACCCGGGTCTTCTTTCATATACCCGACAGAATAAACGTGGATGATGAAGCCGACCCCGGTGACAATAAGCATCATCAGACTGGAGAGCGGATCGATGAGGAAAGCGAAGGGAATGTTGAGGGGGCCAATGTGAATCCAGGGAAATAAATTGATCGGCAGCGAAACAACGGAATGGCGGATGTTTAAAAAGATAATAACAGATAACACAAAGGAGAGTAAGATCATTCCCGGACCGATGAAGGCAGTCCATTTTTTGGGAATTGTCCGGAAGCCCAGCCCAAGGATAAGAAATCCCAGAATAGGAAAAAGAGGAATGAGAACTACCATTTCAATTTATTCAATACGTTTATATCAATCGAATGTGTCGTCCTGTATATCAGCACCACAATCGCCAGTCCGATGGCCACTTCTGCGGCGGCTACCACCATGATGAAAAACACAAAGATCTGTCCCGCCGGATCGTTGGAATAGGCTGAAAATGCTGCCAGCAAAAGGTTGATCGAGTTGATCATCAGTTCAATAGACATGAGGATTAACAAGGCATTCCTTTTAATCAGCACCCCGATGACCCCAATGCAGAACAGTATCGAGCAGAATAAGAGGTAGTAGTGGACCGGAATTGCTGTTAAGGTGATCATTTACTATACGTTTTATGAATATAGAATATCGAACACTGAATATCGAATATCGAATATCGAATACTGAATATTGAATATCGAACACTAAATATTGAATATCGAACACTAAATATCGAATATCGAACACTAAATATCGAACACCGAATAAGGAATATCGAATTATTTGGTTAGCTTCCTTTTTTCGGAAGTTTGTATGCTTTTAACAAATATTGAAATCAATTCATTACACTCTTGCAGGGCTGTAGACAACAGGTCTGCTCTGGTACTCAATAATTTTAGTTGTATAATCTTTAATGATACCAGGGTTTCCCTTAATTCCTTCAGGCAAATCTTCATTTTATGAATAAAATCATTCAGGGACTCAGCGCTTTGCGCTTCTCCGTAATTCAAAGCTGGTGAACAGCCTGACCGGACTATCTGGCCACTGATATATCGTCCAAACATCGTTTCCGGCAATGTTTCAGTTAAATTGGCTACCATAACGGCGAATTTAATAAGCCGGTCTTCCAGGTCAAATTTTTTTTCTTCGTCCATCATTCGATATTCATCATTCAATATTCAGTATTCGATATTCAGTGTTCAGTGTTCGATATTCAATATTCAGCATTCGATATTCAGTGTTCAGTGTTCGATATTCAATATTCAGCATTCAATATTCAGCATTCAATATTCAGTGTTCGATATTCAGTGTTCGATATTCAGTGTTCGATATTCAGTGTTCGATATTCATTTTTAAATCTGCTCCTTCTTCCCCAGTAAAACCGCCCCGACCATGGCTGTGAGGAACAAAACCGACGACAACTCAAACGGGATGAGATAATCGTGATAGAGTATCCTGCCCAGGCTCTTTACCAATCCGATTTGCGTTGTCATGGGATCATGGGCTGATTGGATATCATATCCGCGAAAAACACCGATCAGTGTTAGCAATAGCATGCATCCGGCCAAAAATGCAATGACTTTGACCCAGATGGGCTTCGGCGAACGTTCGTCGTTGTTGAGGTTCAGCAGCATCACGGTAAAAAGGAACAGCACCATGATGGCACCGGCATAAACGATGACATGGACAACAGCCAGGAATTGCGCATTCAGCAGCACATAATGGCCGGCAATGGCAAAAAAGGTCAGCGTCAAAAACAGTACCGAATGGATCGGTTTTTTCGACACCAGCATCATAACCGCCGAAAAGAGCGCCATGATGCTGAGGAAATAGAAGATGTAGTGCGAAAACATGGGTTGTAGTTTGTATGCTAACTTAATATTACCTGTTATGTTTATATCTTTTGTTCTTTTTAAATTCCAGCACTTCCGGTGTTTGCCTTTTTGAGACATCTATCCGTTTTGCAGGATCAACCGGCTCTAGCAATTCATTTTTGCCATAGATTAATTTATCGCGCTGGTATTCAGAATGCACGATTTCTTTGGTCAGGAAGATGGCCTCTTTCGGGCAGGCTTCCTCGCAATCACCACAGAAAATGCATCGGAGCATGTTAATCTCATAAATGGCGGCATATTTTTCCTCGCGGTAAAGATGCTCTTCACCTGGTTTGCGTTCAGCGCTCACCATGGTGATGGCTTCGGCCGGACAGGCTACGGCACACAAACCGCAGGAAGTGCAGCGTTCACGCCCTTCGTCATCACGTTTCAAAACATGCTTTCCACGGTAAATGTCCGAGAATTCACGGTTTACCTCAGGATATTGTATCGTGGTCTTTTTTCTGAACAGGTGTCCAAAGGTAATCCACATTCCGCCCAGGATTGCCGGGAAATAGATTCGCTCCCAAAAAGTCATTTTTTTGTTGGAAACTATTTTGGATCTGCTGGTCAGATGTTTCATTTTCTATACATTCATTGGTTCAGCAATATGACCACTCCGGTTATCACTACATTTAAAATGGCCAGCGGTATCAGCGATTTCCATCCCAGTTTCATCAGCTGGTCATAGCGGAAACGGGGAAGCGTCCAACGTATCCACATGTAGATGAAGCCAAAAAAGGTAATTTTGGTGAAGAGTACGATGAAGCTCACGAAGGCAAAAACATTGGGTGAAAGCCCCAGCTTATCGAGACCGGGGAAATGATAACCACCGAGAAAAAGCGTTGCCATCACCGCTCCTGAAATAAACATGTTGATATACTCTGCAAAGAGGTAAAACCCAAGTTTCATGCTGCTGTATTCGGTATGATAACCTCCCACGAGTTCTGTTTCGCACTCAGGCAAATCGAAAGGAGAGCGGTTGGTTTCGGCAAAAGCACAAATCAGGAAGATCAGAAATCCCAAGGGCTGATATAAAATGTTCCAATGAAATCCCTGTTGCTGTGCCACGATGTCGCGCATGCTGAGCGAGCCGGTCATCATCACGATGGTAATGATGGATAAACTCATGGCCAGCTCGTAGCTGATCATTTGCGATGAAGCTCTTACAGCGCCAAGCAAAGCGTATTTGTTGTTGGATGCCCATCCGCCGATCATGATGCCATAAACGCCGATGGAGACGATTGCAAAGATGTACAGGATCCCGATGTTGATGTCGGCCATCTGCAGGGAATAGGTTTGTCCGTTGATCACGAGGTCAGGGCCCCATGGGATCACTGCACTGGTTAGCAGGGCAATGAACATGGTGAGCGAAGGGCCTAGGATGTAAAGGAACTTGTCGGCTGAATTGGGCATAAACTCCTCTTTGAAAAAGAGTTTGACTCCATCGGCTAATGGTTGCAACAACCCCCACGGACCTGCCCGGTTTGGGCCATGGCGATCCTGAAACCAGCCTGCCACTTTCCGCTCGATGAGGGTGGAATACATGGCAACGAGGAGGCTCATTACAAGGATGAAGCTGGCCAGAAGGGTTTTATATATGATTTGTGTTATCATTTACTTGAAAAAATGCAATTTGCAACTTGTAAAACTCTACGCTACACTATAAAATTTAAAACAATTGGTGTTGCTAAAATAACTTAAATTTTGAATCTTGATTTATGTCAATGATTCCATCGTTCCTGCAATCGGGTCTATCAACGACTGTTTCTTCATCTCTTCATAGTGATTGGCCGAAATGACCGATTGTCGCCTGATATGCCGCGGGCCTTCGATCACCCAATCGTTGATATCTTTCTTTTCAAACCGGCATTCATTGCAGATAAACTCCTCCAATTCGCCATACCGGTCTTTGCGGCCGGTGATGCGATATATCTCGTTACCGAACATCCAGGCTGTCACCTTTCCCGAACATGCAGGGCAATCGCGGTGAGCATTCATTGGATTGAGGAACCACACACGGCTTTTAAAGCGGAATGTTTTGTCGGTTAATGCTCCCACCGGGCAAACATCAATCATGTTGCCCGAAAAATCGTTCGTCACGGCATGCTGAATAAATGTACCGATCTCCGAAACATCACCACGGTAGAGGACGCCATGCAACCGTTTCTCCGTAAGCTGATCGGCCGTATAAACACAACGGTAGCATAGGATGCAGCGGTTCATGTGCAACTTGATCTTCTCGCCGATATCGATCATCGGGAATTCACGGCGTTCTTCTTCGGTAGCAGTCTCTTCCATGCCAAATCCAAAGCTGAGATCCTGGAGATCACATTCCCCGGCCTGATCGCATACCGGGCAATCGAGCGGATGGTTGAGGAGGAGGAATTCGACAATACCTTTTCTTGTTTCGATGACTTCGGGAGATGTGAGGTTCTGCACGACCATGCCATCCTGAACCGGTGTACTGCACGAAGCAACCAATTTGCCCATGGGGCGGGGGTCTTTTGCAGATGAGTGCGAAACCTTCACAAGGCAGGTTCTGCATTTTCCGCCGGATCCCTTCAGTTTGGAATAGTAGCACATGGCCGGTGGTACAACCTTCCCGCCTATCATGCGGGCTGCATTGAGGATGGTGGTGCCTTCTTCAACTTCGATTGAGATGTTATCTATGGTAACTTTTAACATAAGTCCAGATGCAACGTACAAAAATCAATACTTCAATTTCAGGTGACGCTCCTTCTCCAACATCGCTGCAGGGTGAAGCACATGCTCTTCAAATTCAACCCGGAAGTGACGGATGGCACTGGCAACCGGCCATGCTGCTGCATCACCAAGCGGGCAGATCGTATTGCCTTCAATGTTTTTTGCCACACGTACAAGCAGATCGATGTCAGACATTTTGCCCTGTCTGTGCTCAATGCGGTATAAAACCTTCTCCATCCATCCGGTTCCTTCGCGGCAAGGTGAACACTGACCGCAGGATTCATGCCGGTAAAATCGGGTCAGATTCCAGGTGTTGCGCACAATGCAGGCATCTTCGTCGTATACAATAAAGCCTCCCGAACCAAGCATGGTACCACTTTCAAAGTCACCATCAGCAAGCGATTCGTAGGTCATCAGCCGCTTTTCCCCTTTGGCAGTACTCAGGATCAGATCAGCAGGAAGGATCGGAACGGAAGAACCTCCGGGGATTACAGCCTTTAAATATTTATCATTGGCAATGCCGCCACAGTATTCGGGGGAATAAATAAAATCCTCCACCGGAAGTCCCATCTCAATTTCATATACCCCCGGATTCTTGATGTTTCCACAAGCCGAGATGAGCTTTGTACCGGTACTCTTGCCCTTCCCGATCATGGCATAAGCTTCGCCCCCCATGCTGATAATCGGACCGACAGCCGCCAGGGTTTCGACATTGTTAACCACGGTAGGGCAGCCATATAAACCTTTGAAGGCCGGAAATGGTGGCTTGATCCGGGGGTTTCCACGTTTTCCTTCGAGCGATTCAAGCAGTGCTGTCTCTTCGCCGCAAATGTAAGCGCCGGCGCCGGGATGGACATAAATATTCAGGGAGAAATCGGTTCCCAAAATGCGTTCCCCCAAAAAGCCATGCAGATGAGCTTCTTTGATGGCTTTTTCAAGAATTCCGACAAGGTATTTGAATTCCCCCCGGATATAGATGTAACAGGTTTTTACCCCCAGGGCGAAACTGGATATGATTAGCCCCTCGATGAGCCGATGAGGCAGATGATGCATGAGGTAACGGTCTTTGAAGGTGCCCGGCTCGCTTTCGTCAGCATTGCACACGAGATACCGCGGTTTGTCTGATTTGCGATCAAGAAAACTCCACTTCAGCCCTGTCGGGAATCCTGCTCCTCCCCTGCCCCGCAAACCCGACTTGTTTACTTCTGCAGTAACCTGGGCCTGCGTCATCTCCCGCAACGCTTTTTCCACGGAGGTATAACCACCGTTGCTGCGGTACACGTCATAGCCCCGGATACCCGGAACATCAATGTTGGCTAACAGAATTTTTCCACCCATGTTGAGTCGTCGGGTTTATCGTTGTTTGCATATTCTCTCATCTCCGCAAGAATTTTATCGACTTTACCAGGTGTAAGGTGCTCAAAATATCTGGTGTTTACCTGCATCACAGGACCAGTGCCGCATGAGCCCAGGCATTCGACCTCTTTCAGCGTAAACATCCCATCCGGGGTCGTTTCTCCCGGTTTAATTTTCAACACTTCCAGGAGGTGTTCCATAATCATTTCACCTCCTGAAATAGCACAGGGGCCAGTCCGGCAGACTTCTATCACATAAGTACCCGTTTTTTCAAGATAAAACATTGAATAGAATGTGGCAACTTCATACACTTCTATGGGTTGAATACCGAGCAATGCTGCCACATAATCCATGACATCCACTGAAAGATAACCACCAAACTCCTCCTGCGCAATATGTAAAACCGGCAACAATGCCGATTTCTGCTGATCTGCAGGATAACGTTCCATCAGACTGTGCACCTTGTTCAGCACTTCAGACGTAAATGCGACCTTTTTCCCTTCTTTCAGGAACAGGGGATGATTTATTAGGTTGTTGGTATGGTTCATTTTTTGATTGTCAAATTATTCTGTCGTGGAGACGCGGCATGCCGCGTCTCTGTTTACAAAGACGCGGCGTGCCGCGTCTCTACGGGAAATAACGTTGTCATAATTCACGCATCCAATTCCCCGGCAATTACATTCATACTGCTCATCGTGAGGATGGCATCGGATAACACACCCCCGCGGATCATTTCCGGATAGGCCTGGTAATAGATAAACCCGGGTCTGCGAAAATGCAACCTGAATGGTGTTCTTCCTCCATCACTCACCAGGTAAAAGCCCAACTCACCATTGCCACCCTCCACAGAATGATATACTTCGCCTGCGGGGACGGCAATTTCGCCCATCACAATTTTAAAATGCCAGATCAATGCCTCCATTTTTGAATAGACATCCTGTTTCGGAGGCAGATAAAACTGTGGGACATCCATGTGAAAATCGCCTTCAGGAAGGTTTTCCAATGCATTGCGGACCAGCTTGACACTTTCCCACACCTCCTGCTGCCGGACACAAAACCGGTCGTAGGTATCGCCCTGGCTGCCCAAAGGGATGATAAAATCAAAATCATCGTAACTGCTGTAAGGTGTCATCACCCGAACGTCATAATCAACACCGGCCGCCCGCAGGTTCGGACCGGTAAATCCATAGTTAAGTGCCCGTTCTGCGGTGATGGGACCGACACCAATGGTACGGTCCATGAAAATGCGGTTACGCGTCAATAGTTTTTCAAATTCATGAAGAACCTTTGGAAGATGATCTAAAAAATCTCTGATCTTTTTGACAGCTTTAAGCGAGAGATCACGTTCAAAGCCACCGATGCGACCCATATTTGTGGTCAGGCGGGCACCGGAGACCTCTTCATAAATTTCATATACCTGCTCCCGTTCCTGGAAAACATAGATAAACCCGGTGAGGGCACCACTGTCGACACCGACTACACTGTTACAAACAAGATGGTCGGTAATGCGTGCCAGTTCCATGAGGATGATACGCAAATAATCAATGCGTTTGGATGTTTTTACCCCGAGCAGCTTTTCGACCGTCATATGCCAGCCAATGTTGTTGATTGGCGATGAACAATAATTCAGTCGGTCGGTGAGCGGGGTTATCTGGTAATACGGCTTGTGTTCGGCTATTTTTTCAAAAGCACGGTGGATGTATCCGATGGTTTGTTCGGCATCAATGATCTGTTCCCCATCCATGGTCAGCACGTTCTGGAAAATTCCGTGCGTGGCCGGATGGGTGGGGCCAAGGTTAAGGGTGGTATATTGTTTTTCGTCGGTCATTTATAAATTCTATCTGATGGGGCATATCGCGATGCGCTTCCATGGCAGGAGCCGCATCGCGATGCGGCTTTTTCCTTGGAGCCGCATTGCGATGCGGCTCTTTCCTTGGAGCCGCATTGCGATGCGGCTCTGCTTATCTTCCAAAAAAGCGATCATCCTTATCTTCCCGTGTCGGATCTTCCAGCGGATATTCTTTCCGCATGGGGAAAAAATCCATGTATTCTACATTCAAAATGCGTTTCAGGTTGGGATGTCCCTGAAAAATTATCCCGTAAAAATCGTAGGTTTCACGCTCCATCCAGTTGGCAGCGGAAAAAAGATTGGTAATGGTTAAAACTGTCGGATCGGCAACAGTAACAAAGGTTTTGATGCGAATCCGTATGTTTTCCGTAAGGTTGTGCAGGTGATACACCACCCCCAAAGGCAATCCCCGGTCGGGATGGTGGATGCCGCATAAATCGGTCAGAAAGGTGAAATTCATTTCCTCATTTTCCTTCAGAAAACGAATCACCTCATGGATCACCGGATGCGAAACCATCACTGTAAGGATATCTGAATCCGTATCCATTTTAAGGATATCCCGGCCAAATGCCTTGTACAGTTTATCGATAATTAACGCATTCTCCATCTCTCTCTGCAAATTTTCAACATTTCACCATCTCAACATTTCACCATTTCACCATTTCCTACACTAAAATCCCATAACTCGCCAGCAACTCTTTGTATGCTGCAGAGTAGCGTCGCCTCAGTGATTCTTTTCCCACGAGTTCCTGCACTTTCATGAAACCATCAATGATCTGCTCAGGTCGTGGCGGACATCCCGGCACATACACATCAACCGGCACCACGCGGTCGATACCCTGCAACACGCTGTACGTGTCAAAGATGCCTCCGCTTGATGCACAGGCTCCCACCGCCAGCACCCAACGTGGTTCGGCCATCTGGATATAAACTTGCTGGATTACCGGTGCCATCTTTTTTGCAATCGTTCCCATCACCATCAAAAGGTCGGCCTGCCGCGGGCTGAAACTCAACCGCTCGGCACCGAACCGTCCAAGGTCGTAATGCGCTCCCATCGTGGCCATAAACTCAATGCCGCAACACGACGTGGCAAAAGGCAATGGCCAGATGGAATTTTTCCGTGCCAGGCCAACTACCTTGTCGAAGGTGGTAGCAAAGATACCCGGAGCGGTGTATCCGTCGGGGGGATCGGCTTTGTTATAGGTTGGTATGGTGGTGTCCATTTTATAAAAATCTTCTTAATCTTCCCAGTTCAAAGCACCTTTGCTGATGATATAATAGAACCCGAACAAAAGGAAACCCAAAAACAACAGCATCTCCCAGAATCCATCCCAGCCAAACTCTTTAAAATTGATTGCCCATGGATAGAAGAAGATGATCTCCACGTCGAAAAGCACAAAGAGGATGGCTATCAGGAAATACTTAACGGAGAAAGGAAAGCGTGCATTTCCCTTTACCTCTATGCCACATTCAAAATTCTGGTCCTTGCGAATGGTGTGAAATTTCTTCCGCTTCCCACCGATGTAGTGGGTTGCAAGCATGGTGACCGCCACAAAGCCCAAGGCAACTACCGACTGAACAAGCACCGGGATATAGTCGGAAGGAATGAAGGTTCTGTCCATTATTTAGAATTATTCTTTACAAAGGTATTGTTTTTTTTCAATCAGCGTTAAAATCTTCACAAAGAAATCAGTTGACCGCAATTTTGCTATTTTTGCTGAGAAGACCGGAAACAATATGAAAAACTGTCTGTCGTTGTTGTTTTTGCTGATGATTCCGGGGTTCCTTTATTCACAGGAATTCCGCAGCAGCAACGTGGTGCGGATCAATCCCGGCGACAATCCGCAGGATATCCTGAAAAAAGCGGCCAATGTTTCTCCCTCTGAACGACAAGCCTCCTGGCAGGAACTGGAATTCACCGTATTTATTCATTTCGGGATGAATACCTTCACAAACCGGGAATGGGGAATGAAAGGAACTGCTCCTGCCCTGTTCAATCCGTCGGAACTGGATGCCGAACAGTGGGTGAAGACCGCAAAGATGGCAGGTGCAAAACTGCTCATCATGGTTGCCAAACATCACGATGGTTTCTGCCTCTGGCCAAGTAAATTCACGGATTACACGGTTAAAAACTCCCCCTGGAAAGGCGGCAAAGGTGATGTTATCGCCGAAGTGGCTACCGCCTGTAAAAAACACAGGATGAAGCTTGGCATTTATTTGTCTCCATGGGATATTAACTCGCCTTTGTATGGCACTGATGAATACAACGTTCATTTCAGAAATCAACTCACGGAACTGCTTACCCTGTATGGCCCAGTGGATGAGGTATGGTTCGACGGCGCCTGTGGGGAAGGCCCCAACGGTAAACGACAGGTTTACGACTGGCTGAGCTATTACAAACTGATCCGTACCTTGCAGCCACAGGCCGTGATCGCCATTATGGGTCCCGATGTCCGCTGGGTAGGCACCGAATCGGGTTATGGCCGTGAAACAGAATGGAGTGTTGTGCCCGTTGATAAGTCCACCCTCGATGAAATTGTGGTCAGTTCGCGTGAGATGAAGATGAAAGAAGGCGTTTTTATGCCTCCCGGCGATAAGACGGATCAGGATCTTGGAAGCCGGGAAAAGGTGCTGCAAGCCCATGGACTGATCTGGTATCCCGCCGAAGTTGACGTCTCTATCCGTCCGGGTTGGTTCTATCACTGTGACCAGGACTCATTGGTTAAGAGCCCTGAAACGCTAATGGATATCTGGTATAGTTCTGTTGGCAGGAATTCGGTCCTGCTGCTAAACCTGCCTCCCGATGAGCGGGGACGTATTCACGCGAACGATGTGGCCTCTCTGAAAAAAATGAGGTCAGTTCTCGATGCCACATTTACAAACAACCTGGCAAAAAAGGCAAACATTGTTAAAACCGATTCCATCATCCTGCTGGATTTTTCAAAAACCATTATCTTCGACCGGGTCATGCTGCAGGAAAACTTCCGGAACGGGCAAAAGGTCGAATCATTTGCCATAGAAACCTGGAACGGCAATGCATGGCACGAAATCATTCATGGAACAACCATCGGGTACAAACGACTCCTGCGCTTCGACCCTGTATGGTCAGATAAGGTCAGGCTCCGGATCATTTCCACGCGAAATGTCCCGGAGATTACTCTCTTCGGGCTCTATAAAGCTCCATCAGAAAAAAAATGACAGACTTCTAACTCTTTTTCGCCTTCTTTTCAATTTTTTCCAACCGCTTTTCTTTCAATGTTTTGGTAGGAGCTTTTTTTACATCTTTTTTTGCGTCTTTTCCTTTTGACATAACTTAGAATTTTGATTGTTTATGTTAAATTTATTTGATTGCCATCGTCGGGGATCTTGCAAAGGTAGTCACCATTTAATGCCATACCCATGCAAAGCTGAACAAAGTTACCAGTTATTTTTCAGTTGACATAATTCCACTATAAAAAAATTCATATCCGTTAAATCTGACACCCCTCACCCGTCATGTTTTTCTTCAGCATCATCAAAGATCAGTTTCCTGTATTTATTGTAGAGGAATGAAATAATCAGGAGAAGTACCCCCAGGGAGACAAACACAATGGTTTTTGAGATGGTATTGAGATAGGAAATATCGTAGAAGAAAAGTTTAATCAGCGTTCCGGCGAAAAGTACAATGGCTGCGATTCGTAAATGGACTTTCTTTTTCCCGATTCCCAATGCTACCAGAAGTAACGCATAGATTCCAAAAAGAATGGATAAGCCGAGTTTATATGATTGACCCGGTTCATACAAATCCATCCAGTTAAGGAGTTCGTTGCTGGCAATGGTTAAAATGGTGATGTGCAGGAGTAAATCAAATTCCATTTTCAAATCTGCCGGAAGCAAAGACCACCGGACATATTTATAAATGGCAAATACAATCAATCCGGCAAAAGCAAATGAAATATACCTTATTCCGATGGTAAAGCCACCCCTGTAATAAAATTCAGAAAGTGTCTGACTCAGGTAGCTTTCACGCAGTTCGCCGAGCGTATAGAGCCCAAGTGTAAGGAACACACACAGTGCAATCGTATTAAATCCAAGGTTGATAATCCCCAGCAGGCTGCCCTTCAGTTTCAGGATATTCACGAAGGATAGGATGGATAAAAACAACAGCGAATAATTAATGATTGAAATCGTACTGTATCTGAGGATATTTTCATCCTGGAAATGCTGCGGAACCGTCAGGTCCTGGTTTTTCGCAACCATAGAATCGATGTACATCTGGTTCCAGAAAGTCGATATTTCCATGATGAATGAAAAGAAGAGAACGATCATAAAAAGTGAAGGGATGGCGTAATTCATGATCTTTACCGGGAATTTACGGGTATCCAGGGGGGATAAATACTTTTTCTGTATGTGAAGATAGGTGATGAATCCGAAGGATGCGATAACAACCAGAGAGGTCAGAAAATTCATGTTAAAGAAGGTGATAATCCGTGTTGCAGGTATCTGTGGATCATACGTGCTGTAAACGGTGGTCCAGTCATGGAGAATGCTCAGGAAGACCAGAAACATAAGCGGGTATGACAGCCATTCATAGGTAGCGGCATTTTTTGTTCTGCCGATCCAAAAAAGCACGGCTACTTCACCGGCCCAAAGCAAGGTCACCCAGTGGCCATCAAGCTGAACAGGTATCGCTATCGTGAAGAACACGACTGCCAGTCCGATAACAAACCAGAACAGGTTGCGGTCAGCAGTTTTCTGCAGCCATATCGCAACGGCTACTGCGAAATGAATCAGTGCATTGCCAAGGGAAAAACATCCCAGGAACTCTTTTCCGGTGTGATCGGAGTTCAGTATTGCATATCCCAGCCCGAAGAAAATGGCAGAATTTGCAAGGAGAAGCAATATATCTTCCGATTCGAATTTTTCTTTTTTAAGCAGCTTATAGGCAAGAAAAATCAGGTAAAACGTTGCAAAGAAAACAGAAACGAATGTCAACGCTAATCCGAAGTGTTCAGCTGGCTGATACTTTGGGATATACCATAAATAAAAAATGAGCCAGGTAAGGACAAACGAGGAGTAATACAGCGATTTCCAATATTTCTGAAAGGAAATTGCAAGGATACCGATGTTAATAACCGCCATATAACTGAACAGGATTGCAACCTTGCCCGAACCACTATCCAATAAAAAGGGAACTGCATAGGCACCCACCAGACCGATGAGTGCAACCACCTGCTTGTTGTAAGTTATCGCTGCTCCGACCGTAAAAATGGTGAAGATGACCATCAGCGCGAATGCAGGAACCAGTGTAATCAGACCAAAAAAGCTATATGCCGCAAAGGTGATAAAGTAGACGATGGCCATGGAGCCGCTCAGCAGTACGGCGCTGAAATTTTCGTACTGTTTTTTCAGTCTGAAGGCAAATCCCAGCAAACCAAGCCCAACCAGATAGCCTAAGATGATTCTGGTCAGTGGACTGATCAACTCATGGTCGATGGCATACTTTGCACCTATGCCAACGCCGATGATAGTGACGGCGATCCCAATTTTGTTGATCAGGTTTTCACCGATGAATTTTTCAAGGTTTGACTTGGTCTTTTCCTTCTTGATAACTCCGGGAGTAACATCAACCGGCTTGTGGTGTTCAGTTACCGGCTCTTCCCGATATTGCGAAGCGGTGTTTCGATCGCTCTGTGAATCACTGTTAAGTTGGCTGGCAGTGATAATTTCCGGTTCCTCCGCTGGTTTTGCAGATGGTGAAACTGGTTCAGGAGCGGTTTTTGCTACCAGGGAAGACTCCTTAAGTCCAGCTATCTCTGCTCTTAAATCTGCGATATCTTTTTGCACAGATTCCTGTCTTTTTATGAGGTCGTCCAACCTGTTTAGCAGATGCGCGACCAATTCGGTGTTTTCATCCATGGTGTATCTCTAAAACTGTAACACTTAACACTTAACACTTAACACTTAACACTTAACACTTAACACTTAACACTTAATTTAACTTAAAGCTTAACGCGACAAATTTCACAAAAATTCCGGGTTTTTCGTTAATGCGCCAAAAATACGATTTTGAAAAGTGTAACTCTAGGAAATAAGGGGTGTTTTAAAGATCAAATTCTGAGCTTGGATATTAGTCCGCATGAATAACTACATCTCCCTGAACTTCACATTGAATGGACGAATCTATTTTCAGGTTTGATTGCGTCATAACTTCGACATCTCCGGTAAAGGTCATGTTCTCAGTAAGCGTCACAACTGCATCGTTCGAATTGTTAATGATCAGGTTACGGATGGTCCATGGCGTCATGGTGGGTAAGAAATTTGTATGCTGATCGACCGTACCATTAAACTCGAAATCAGTTTCCGGACTGATCATTTTGGGTCCGCCTAGTGAAATGCTTCCCATCACCCCCAAGTGATGTCCTACGGCAAGCTTTGAATTGGATGCCATCATGAACATTCCCGGACCGATGATAGATTTATCCCCGCATATCAGGTAGTTCGAATCTATAACAGAAATTGTAACCGATAAATTTGTGGTCATTTCAACACCATTGGGATTTGCAACCTTTAGTTTCCCAAGTTGTAAAACCACCGATGGGATGGATATTCCTGTTGCATTTCCGCCAAAATACAGTCCTGAGTTCATGGTGGTTTGCAGGTTTGACAAGGTACCACTGATGGGACCCCCGTTCAGTTCCAGGGTATATGAATTCACCGAAAATGTGCCTGAGTTCAGGTCCAGGGTTCCAAAAACTGAAACATCTCCGCTCATTACAATCCCTGTTGCCCTGTTGATGGTAAGATTATTCAATTTTATTCCGGGAAGGTTTGTTCCTCCCGCAGAACCGTCGAAAACAAGATTTGAGGTCAGCCCGCCTGCGAGTGACCCCAACCCGGGCATAATCAATCCATTCAGGGTGAGGGTATGCGCACCAATGGAAAAGATACCCCTGTTTAATACGAGATCTCCCCTTACGGTTTTGTTGCCATGCAGGTTCATCCTGTCGGAATTGCTAACCATTTCGATCATGATGCTGAGCGGCCCGCCAGTATCGGGAAATTCCTCTTCGGAGGTGGATTGTGTTGAGAAATAATTGTATCGCAACATGGCTGAGGGTCCGTACAATTTGTAGTTGTGCCTGCGGATTTGTCCATTCATCAGTATGAACTGCCCGTAAACGGTAACCGAATCTGCAAGATCTAGCCCTGATGCTCGGTTCAGCGTAAGTGTATTGAGATTTATCGCCTCCAAACTGGCTGCATCTCCGGTCCCGCCGAAAATTATGTTTGAGCCAGATCCACCGGAAAGGGAGCCACCCGATTGAGAAATCGGGCCATTGACTGTGAGCGTTGTTGAACCAATTGCTAAACTGCCCGACTCAAGGGAAAGATTTCCCTCGGTCGTAACATTCCCGCTGAGTCCTATGCCTGCTGACCTATGGATCGTCAGGTCATTTAATTGTACCGCAGGCAGGTTTGTACCTGAAATATTTTCCCCGAAGATGATATTTGAAAAACCTCCTCCCGATAAAGATGCATCTGGATTTTGGGTGATTCCTCCGTTAAGGGTAAGTGTATGTGCACCTATCGAAAATTGCCCGGTGTTTAAGGTTAGCGTTCCGCCAACTGTTCGGTCTGCATGCAATCCGACAGCAATTGCGTTATCGATGTACAGGTTAAACGGTCCGGAAGAAACCGGGAACTCATTGCTGGTGGTTGTTTGTGAAAAAGTGCCGTTGTACTTGAGTGTTCCGCCCGATCCGTACTGGAAGGTCCAGCCATTGTTGTTTAATGATCCGCTGGTCATTGTCATTGTTCCGTTAACAGTGATATTCCCGATCTGACGGATCCCGCCGGATGACCGGTTCAGTGTCAGGTTGTTCAGCGAAACCTGCGGAAGGTCCAACGCTACGACACCCGTTCCTCCGGCTATAATGTTGGAATTGAGCCCACCGGTAAGACTACCCGTGGATTTTATCAGCAGTCCGTTGAGTGTCAATGTTGTTGACCCGATCGATAAGGGACCTGCCGTAAGGGACAATGTTCCTCCCAGCGTCAGGCTGGCTCCCAGGTTAACTCCCGATGTTCGGTTTACGGTCAGGTTATTCAGGCCATTGGCAATGGAAGGCAATGTTAAAGCTGAAGGATATTCTCCAATGGTGATGTTCGATGATGAACCACCAGTCAGGCTACCGGAAACGATGCTAATATCCTTGTTCAGGGTCAGGGTGTTGGCAGTACCGATTGAAAATGCACCGCTGTTCAAAAAAAGTGTTCCATCCAGCGATCGTCCCGCATGCAATATTACGCCCGACGTGTTTTTAATAAATAAGTTTTTGGGGCCGCCTGAAGCGGGAAACTCAGCATTGGCAGTTGTCTGGGTAGTGCTGCCGTTGTACTTAAGCGTTCCGTTTGTGCCATACGAAATAGCACCGCCGCTCAGTGCAAACGATCCGTTGGTCAGGATCAGGGTGTCGATAACCTGGGTATTGCCGGAAATGGTAATCGTTGATGAGGAACGGTTCAGGGTGAGTTTGCTCAATCCGTTCAAGACACCGGGCAAGCTTGTGCTTCCGGCTCCGCTGAAGGTCAAGGAGGAGGTGCTGCCTCCGGTCAGACTGCCAGAAGTTTTATTGATCGCACCATTATTTAAGGTCAGCAAGTTTGAACCCATTGAAAAAGCGCCACTGGTCAGGTACAAGGTACCGGTAATTGTTCTGCCGAAACCGGAAGGAAGTGAAACCCCGTTTGAATTATTTATGATGACATTTGGAGGTCCGCCGGATGATGGCCATTCTGCTGAAGTGGCAGTTTGACCGATACCACCAATGTATTCAAGCGTTCCCCCGGAACCATACGAAACAGTACCCGAAACTGAACTGTTTGCAGAGGAGTTGCTCATAAGGGTCAGTTTGTTGTTAACTGCAACAGAGCCGTTTGTTATCGACAGGTTTGTTGCATTGCTCGTGGATCCTACCGTCAATGTTCCGGTCAATGTTGTTGAAAATCCATTACCTGTTGATTGGTTGCCGTTGGCATAAAAAGTGTAAAACGCTCCCTGGGCATAAGACCGTGCGCCATATACCTGAATGCAGCCACTGGCTCCGCTTGATGTGATGCCATTGGGATCCATTGTTTTCAAACCAGCGCCGCTTTCAAGGGTGAACGTTCCTGTACTTCCATCGATGATATCATCCGACATATCCAAAATTGCACCATTTTCAACTTTAATGTTGATTTCTCCGTAAAACTGAGCGGTTGGAGGCAGCGTTTTGACATACGTCTGTGTCCCGGATTTCGTAAAGATCAACCCGCAATGGGCACCGTTGCCTCCCGGATTTGAAAGATTGCCAGCGAGCAAATAAAAATTTCCTTCAACGATGATGGTATTATCGCTCGACTCAATGGTAAGATAAAAATTACCACCGGATTGATAATAGTCACCTTTAATTGTCAGCACTGCACTTTGTGAAATCTGAATTCCACCTGATCCTGTGCTCAATAAACTGAAATTTCCATTTACAGTGCTTAATGCATTCCCGAAATTCTCAATTGTTGTCTGAAGTGAACAGTTCCATGTAAAATTACCGAATGACTGATCGAGATTTGAGGGCTTTGTGGTTGTAACTCCGGTTATTTCACAGGTGGAATTCGCTTCCCAGATCGCGTCTTCAATGGTTCCGCTGTTTTGAGCATGTTTATATGTAGCGTTATCATAATAATGAATAACTCCGGAGGATTTTATGAAAGACCCCTCGTTGATAATTGTACCATAAACATAAAAATAGGCAGAATTAGAAATGGAGAAATCCGTCGATGAACCATTGTTGATCGTAAGAATAACACCGGCATTTAATGTCAGGTTTGCTTTTACATCCACCTGATCAACTGTAACTGAAGCCGTAATTGTAACTGCATGCCCTGCCTGTATCGTGATATTCTCATCGGCGGAAGTGGGGGTCCAGGTGGCATCGGCCCAGGAAGAGCCATTGTACCATTGCCATGTTGAGGTTGCGTTCCAATTACCACTTGTTTTGGTCTTGAAATCTCTGTATGTGGCAGCCCGGAGTTCTGCATTCAGGCATAAAAGAACCATCAGGATATTGATTCCGGATAAATAGTTGATCATATAGCCTCCTTTCTTCCGAAACAAATTCGAGGCAAAAGATAGTAAAAAAATTTTAAAAAGTCAAGTGAAATTTTGAAAAGGCAGCTCCGGGAATAGAACGAATTTATCGTTCCCGTTGCTTTTTACAGGCTTCGAAAAGGAATATGGCGCAACCAAAGAAAACTACTGGGTAAACACGCTGCATTAAGGAGAAAGGGTTACCGTTCCGTAAACAATCATTGATTTACCGGGGTTGATGGTCAGATTTCCCCCGCTCAGGATGGTAAGGTTGTGACAAAAGGTTGTGTTGCCGGTAGTAATAACCGGATAGTGAGCTGCACCTGAAATGGTAATGTCATTCAATGTGGTAGGGACAACTGAGGTGCTCCAGTTGCCAGGATTGTTCCAGTTTGAATCAATGTTTCCGGTCCAGCTGATATCCGAAAATGTCGTAGGTTCCGCTGTCCATATTTCCATGGCCGGGTCTCCGAATAAATTGCAATCATAATGGCACCAGCGTTGTGCTCCGGGTTCGAATTCTGCCGGAAGTCCTACCCATACGGCTGTTTTTATTTTAGATATCATGTGTGCCGTGCCCATGTGTTTTTCGGGCAGGATCGGGTCGTATAAAGCGCTGACGAATTCCCGCTGAAGGTGCTCGGATGGTCCCTCGGTCGTTCCTTCATCAAACCATCCGTACCTGGAGTTACAAATGCCGGCAGCAAGAAAATTACTGATCGAAACTGCTTTTGCCGCAATGCATCCGCCGCTGACATCAAAAGCGCCGCAATCGCAACCCTGCGTATATAACAGTTGGTAATTGTGGATGATTCCATTGATCCCTGAAAAATTTGCATTGGTGATTGACGACATTGAAAATCGCATCATATAAACGGAATTTGCATGTCCGAGATGATGGATAAACGATTTTCCCCGGTTGATGCTGGCCAGCAGCATGGCCGCGCTCCACGACCAAACATTCGAAGGTGGGGAGATCAAGGTATCGTATAATTTTTCAATGACATTTGCTGCCGAAGGAATTCCATATGTAAAATACCCGTTATCGCTGCGGTTGTTGATAAGCAGGTTCATGAAGCTGCCGCCAAAAGTCATCGGAGCTGAATATAAAAATTCACCCGCCAGCAAAGGTTTGTTCATCTCGCCCAATACCGGGTTGGTTTGATAATAAACCGTTTTATGGATCATCCGGTGAAGCTCAGCAGTATCATTCACCGTGAAACGGCCTACAGCGATATCAGGCAACAGGTCATCGTCGTCGGCTTCCTCACCATAGACATGATTTCCGTTAAGGTCATAGTTCCCGTCAAGGCCGGAGAAATAAAGATCGGCAGGAATATTATAGTCTTCATAAATAGATCCGCCCGAATGCACATGGCAATAAAATCCACGGCAGGGAACAAGCGGCGGATTACCAGCCAGCAGCACATATTGAATCTGATGATTTGTACGCTGCGTTTTGATGAAATTCCTCATCTTTTCCTGGAGGTCATAACCTGACATGACAGATATGATGCTGTCGATGGTGACAACCCTTGCACTTATTCCCTTATTGCTGTACATAGTGATCAAAGGCTGGAATTCGTTTTTAAAGCTAGCCGGTGAAATGATCAGGTAATCGTAATTTGAGGTGGGCACATATTTTTTCGGATACAGATTCATCATCTCGGGATTCATGGCAAAGGATTTCACGCTGCTGATACAATTTTCCGCCATGGAAAAATTTTTCAATGCATCCTCTGATTTTCCATCCGACTGCGTTGTTATCCGTACGGTAACCTTTCTGAAATAGGATAATTGCCTCATCCCCGGATTATATCTTACCGGTGTAATGGCAGAAAGTGCGAAGGCATAACCATTCAGGTACTGCGTCAGCAATTGACCTGATGCCCGAACCGGATAAGCCCCTTTGTGCCGGTATACCTCGTCGTTCAGGATAAATTCACCTGATTTTCCCTTGGATATTGGCCTGACATCTTGCTTTGGATAGATCAGGAATTGCCCGGGAATAACAGTTTCCTCCTCTTCAACCACCTCCAGTGACCGGGCAGCCTCTCCGGGCGGAAGCATCAGCACGATTTGACACCAGGGCAACAGTGGTTCGCCGGGAATCCCTGAAAGGATGGTGTTTCCGAAATTCACGGTTTGATATATGCCATCGGATTCAATTTTATAATTGTTGAAGAAAAATGTTTTTTCAACAATCCCGGCCGACAGCAAATGTGCCTGAAAAACCAGAAGGATTGATAACATTTTAATTTTCATGATGTTATAACTCTATAATTAGTATTTGGTCATGCTCCAAGCGCTATGAGTTTTTCTACAGTCTTCCAGTTCCTTGTTGTTGCCACCACTTTTAACCTGCTTTCAAAAAACTGGTTGGTTAGTTTTGTACGTCCATAGCCATCAGGACAGTAAAGATAAACCTCTTTTCCCATTAATACAAATTCATCGGGCAAAAACCTTTGCTCCCTGATTTGATTTTCGCCGGTTGAGTCAGGTTTTTCCGATAAAAAGGTCACATGCATTTTATCCGTATCTTCATTCCCCTGGTTTAGAAAAGGGTTGCTTTTGCGAATGGATTCCAGCTCTTCCAGGGTGCGGATAACGACCGGAACCTCAAATCCGTAGCGTTGAAGTATCTTCTCTGCAATGTCCGCTGCAAGGTCGGCAGGTCCCTTGTTTTTACTTTCGAAAAGGATGTTTCCGCTCTGGATGTACGTTCTGAGACCTGTGAAATTCAATTCACCAAGTACCTGTTTCAAATCATCCATTTTGATCATTTTATGTCCGCTAACATTGATGCCGCGTAAAAGGGCTATGTAAGTATTCATAATAGCTGTGTTTCAATCAATTTTTCAGGGATAATTTTGCCTGTTTAAAGTTGTTTATAAATCCCGTTAAGGATTTTATATGGGTAGAAAAACAGGGATAAATGCATTATTTCGTCCCGTACGGGACGAAATAGCACACAAAACATTCGGATTCTACCAATATTTTGTGCCTACGGCACAGGTTTCACACAGAAATATAACTAAATAAGAAATTTAAACAGACTCTTAATCCCGTTCCGGTTTGCCGCCCCGTTATGTGTGAGGTGTAACAGGGTTCGTTATTTTTTTCCTGCAATATTATTAATCATGCCCCTGAAAATCAGGAAATGAAAGGGTAGAACAGAATACCAGTACAACCTTCCCCATATTCCGTGTGGCCTGAAGGTTGCCGTTTGGTGCAGGATGTTGCCCTTGTCGATGTGGAATTCCAGCCAGGCCTCTCCGGGAAGTTTCATTTCGGCATACAGCAGCAACCGTTTTTCCTCCTTATCCGCCAGGATCACCCGCCACAAATCGAGGGCATCACCGGCTGCAATTTCCCCCTGGCTGGTTCTTCCCCTGCGGCTGCCCACACCGCCCACCAATCTGTCCATAAACCCCCGGATATTCCACAGCAGATCGGCAAAATACCACCCGTTCTCGCCGCCGATCGACCAGATTTTTTCCAGTGACCCGTCCGTATCTGCCACTTTCCGCGTTTTGATGTCTTTATAACATCCATAAACAGGCACTTCAATAAACTGCGACAACCCTTGTGTGAGCCTCTGGCTGGTCAATGCATCTTTCCAGCTTGAAAGAACCTGGTGCTGTTCAATTTTATCAAAGGCCAGCTCAATGGCTTTGTCATAGGTAATCGGGTTGATGTTCAGCATCATTTCCAGGATATTGTCCTTGCATACCACCTCTACTTTCATGCTGTTAACCAAATGCTTGGCGAGTGAATAGGAAACAGAGGTTACAAAGAACAACCAGTATGAAGAGAGCCTGGGGGTCATAACCGGAATAATGCCAACGTAACGCTTTAATCCGCGGATTCTGGCGAATCGCAGGAGCATTTCCTTATAGGTAAGCACATCAGGACCACCGATATCAAAACTTTTGTTATAGGTTTCGGGTTTCATCATAACGCCCGATAAAAACATCACCACATTGCGGATGGCTATGGGCTGGCATTTTGTATTCATCCAGCGGGGGGCGATCATCACCGGTAATTTTTCGACCAGGTCGCGGATAATTTCAAAGGAAGCACTGCCCGATCCGACAATGATCCCCGCACGAAGCGTAGTTAAGAAATAATGCTCTGAGGCCAGAATATCTTCGACATTTTTGCGGGAAGATAGATGTTTGGAAAGCTCTTTTTCGTTAACGATCCCGCTCAGGTAAATGACCTGCCTTACCTGTGTCTGTTCAAGCCGTTTTTTAAAGTTTTCTGCCGCAATTGCCTCCAGTTCTTCAAATTTACCATGTGGGGTTGCCATGGAATGTATCAGATAAAAGGCAACCTCAATGTCGGAGGGTATCCTGGTCAGTTCATCAACCTTTAAAAAATCAATTTCAACCACGCTTAACCTTTTGCTGTTGAACCGGGCTGCATCGAACCGGTTGATATCCCTGACACAACATACCACTTCATGGCCGTTTTCCAATAAAACCGGCAACAATCTTTTGGCAATATAACCGGTGGCGCCTGTCAGCAGGATTTTCATAATTGTCATTTTGATAAACCTGCCGGCAAAGATAATGCATAACCCGGATTGTTCGATCAACCTTTCGGGGTCTGCCACGCCAGGAATTAAAACTCAACTTTATAGCTGATCAGCGGCAGAATCCCGATGGATACAATTTTCTCGGCCGTTTGGCTGAAATCATTGTAAATATAGCCTGTCGCAGGCTTCTGGTTAAGGAGGTTTTTAATCTGAACCGCCCAGATGCCGGAGTATTTGTTATGGTTGGTGCGGTAGGTCAGGGTCAGGTCGACATAACAGAAGTCGGGAAGCCGGGGGACATACGCCTGTGCATCATCCAGAACTTCACGGTGCTGGAGTTTTGATTCTTCAAGGTCGATGGGGACATAAAACTCCCCGCCGGTGAAAGATATCTTCAGGTTGGCTCCAAGAATATTTTTCTTCCGGATGGTCCATTCCTTCCCGCCGAGGATGTTGACCACAAAATTTGAGTTAAACCGGGTGTTCCTTAAAATCCCGTCACCTGCTTTGTATTTAGAATCGAAAAGCGATACCGTAAACAGGTAATAGTATTGCCGGGTGAGAAATTTCTCAAGCGTAAGGTCAATCCCTGTATTCCGCCCGGTACCCTTATTCACAAGGGTATCATTGTAATAGCCCCCGTTGCTGTTGATCAGGGAGTAGTAACTGCCGGGCATGACGGGAATATCATAAAGGTACTGGTAATAGCCTTCCGCCTTGAGCCGCAGGTCGGGACGGATCAGGAAATCGTAACCCAGCACAACATGGTATGAACGGCTGAAATCAAGCGCTCTGTTCGGCTGAACTACCTGGTCAGGACCAACGGGAATCTCTGCAAGATAAACGCCCACATCTTCCGCCTGTGAATGTTTCCCGCATCCAAAGCTTAAGGCATGATTCGGGGTAACCTGCCAGCGCAGAGCCATCCGGGGTTCGATGGCATAATGTCCGTTCAGCATGAAATATTGAACATGCAGTCCTGCATTGACAGAAAAACTGTTTGTAAAATCGATCTTCGATTCACTGAATGCCTGGAGCAGGTCGCTGTTTCCATTGCCATTGTTAACCTGCGAAAAGATGCCCGTAAATGGATTAACCATTTTGATGCTGATATCATAGAAAAGACGGGAAAAGCTGATTCCGCTGCGGTTGGTGTGCTTTCGCCCGAATTTGTGGTTAAGCAGGGTGCTGAAGGTAACACGGAAATTTTCCTGCCTGACGTCTTCCTGTGGCTGAACCACGTAGGAAGACGACAGGTACCCGTTTTCAGAAAAGATATAGTTGTAGGTTCCTGAAATGAATGATCGGAGATAGGTTTTCCTGGAAAGGTTGATCTGGTGCACAAGTGCCAGCGCCCCCATGTAGTTATCGAGTGTCGATTGTGACCGGTTTTCAAGGGTTTTCCACTGGGTTGAATCTTTTATGGGAACCGATTTTATGTGCGAGCCGCCGCCGATTCCGATGATCGAAAAGGTACCGGCTTTTTTATCCGGCAGATTGATTTTAAACGAAATATCCTGGAAAGACGGGATCCGGTTTTTCATCCCGGGATCGATAAACTGCAGAAATGCCAAAATGGAATAACGGTAGTTAAACAGGAAGGAAGCGGGTTTTTCCCGGATAAAAGGGCCTTCGGCAGAAACATCCAAACCCTGCAATCCGAGCTGAACGGCAAATTCATACCGTGCATTGTTCCCATTGCGGAAACGCATGTCAAACACCCCTGAAAGGGCATTGCCATATTCGGCCGGAAAGGCTGCCGTATAGAAATCAGAGTTGCTCAGCACCTGGCTGCTGAACATGGTAAATCCGCCTCCCGATGTGCCCACATAAGCAAAGTGGTTGGGGTTGGGTATATCGATGCCATCCACCCGCCAGAGTAAGCCTTTCGGTGAATTACCGCGGATGATAATTTCGTTGGAACCTACCTCGGGATTCCCTGCTACACCGGCAAAGTTGGCTACGGCACGCATGGGGTCGTCAACCGATCCCGCATAGCGACGGCTCTCCTCCACCGAAAAGGAGCGGGCGCTGATCATGGCCATGACATTGACCGGCCTGTCTTTGTCGACCGAGGCTTTGACCTCCACCTCGGTAGCCTGTACCACCTCCTCCTCAAGTTCGAAAGCCAGGATCGTCTCTTTCCCTGAGCTGACAAGGATTTCCGGTCTCACCACCTGTTTATAGCCAATGTAACTGACCTGAATTGATTTTCGCCCTACAGGCACCTTCCTGAGCTCGAAATTTCCACTCACATCGGTGGTCGTTCCTACAAGGGGTTGAGAATTTAGAAGGATCACATTGGCCCCGGGGAGTCCCATTCTGGTATCTGCATCGATCACCCTTCCGCGGATCGTTTGTGTGATGGTTTGCGATTGAAGCACCGCCGGAAGAAGGATTGAGCAAAAAATGATCAGCAGGGTTCTCATACATTGCGTGACATGGAAGGCATAGTCACCTCTTTTCTGTAAAAATACAACTCTTTGGGGTGATCAACCGGCTATTATGATGGATTTAGCCCGGATGTTTCAAGTAAATAAAATGAATTGTCGAGTAGGCCGGGGCATTTCAGCCCCAGCCTCTCACAGAACCGTACTTGATAGTCTCCCATCATACGGCTCTTCATAACAATCTTATGGTAACCAGCCATATTCCCAATGTACAAACATCGTAGGATATGATTTACTTACCCGTCTAATCCATGCAAAGCATTTCGGCCAGCTTATAATTTTATACTTGTTCCGGACCCATTTGGCTAAACGCTCATTTATCCTTTCAAACAATGGGGTTAAGCCTGATTTACGGGTGTGGCCATAGTACCTGATCCAGCCCCTGACTTTCGAAGCTATTTTAGTTGCAACTTCTGTAATTGTCATCCTCACCCATCTATGCATCGTTAACAATTCTGCATTCATGCGTTTCAGATTCTTAACACTCACAGCCGGACGAAAGCCCCAAAACAATTGCCCATCGTCGCGTTGGCAGCGACGTGGCTTGAATGTGAACCCTAAAAAGTCGAAGCTCACAGGTATGTCTTTGGGTGCTTTGTAGCGCCGAGCCGTCCGATAACAATATACGACCCGTGTCTTTTCTTCATTTAACTTCAGATCGTAAAGCCACAGCCGGACCCGTAACTTGTCCAAAATAAACTCCGATTGTTCAATACTGCGGGTATGTATCACAATATCATCAGCATATCTTTCAAATACCATGATTGAATGGTTTTGCTGCATCCAGCTATCGAACACTTCATGCAGATATAGGTTGGCCAACAAGGGACTGATAACTCCTCCCTGTGGCGTTCCCTTGTTGCGGTCGGTGTTCGTTACTCCGTCAATTCTTAAAACCGGAGCTTTTAACCATCGCTCACAATACAGTAAAACATGCCTCTTCGTTGTGTATTTGCGCAGCATCGCCATCATCTTTGCATGGTCAATGTTGTCAAAGAACCCTTGTATGTCTAAGTCCACAACGTACCATCTCTCCCAGCAGTTCTTTGCACAGGCATTCAATGCCTGATGCGCACTCTTGCCGGGACGATAGCCATATGAACTCGGGTGAAAGTGTGGTTCCAGTTCTTGTTCCAGTTCCGCCCTTATCACCTCCTGGGCTACCCGATCGCACATCGTAGGTATTCCAAGCAAGCGTTCTTTCCCATTGGGTTTCGGTATGGACACTTCACGTACAGCGGGTGGTATATAGCTCCCGCTGGCCATCCGGTTCCACACCGGGTACAGGTATTTGCGTGGATTCTGCTCAATCATTTCGATTGTGACGTTGTCAACACCAACGCCTTTTCCGCCCTGTTTGATACGTTTCCACGCAGACCATACCTGATCTTTGGTTATCCCTATTGATTTTGGTTTTAGCTCGAAAATCATTCTGCTTTTCAGTTGTTATACATTCTAAAACCTGTTATGTGAAGCCCTTCGCTCTTTCCATGTTTCCATGGATGTCATCACTACTACGGCTTCATCCGCCACAACCTTGCACTTCTCTACTTTTGACCTCACGAGTTCATCGCTTGTATCTTTTCAATTTCCATTGCAAGGTTGCTTCCCGTGTTCCGTTGCAACGCCTGTACACAGTTCCTGCCGCCTATATGACGAATGACTGTACAGCTGACTGTTCAGGTATTCGCTGTACTTTTCCTTTGCCACAATTAAGACGCAGTTATAGTCATTGTTTATATCAGTTTTCGACACTTCTTCGACGGTTTACTTTCGTTCAGCTCCTGTGTACTCACCTGAGAGGCTCAAGTCCTCCCTTGCTCCCTGTCTGCTCAATACCTCCCGCATTGTCGGGAAGCACCGCAGGGTGGTTTGGCACCTGCTCCTGATAGCCGATACCGATAGGCCAGTTTCAATTGTTTGTTTAATGCTTGTTTGTAAACACTCAATTTAAAATCTATCATCATTGCAACAGTTACGAGCCCAGTTTAAAGGGTGTGCGCCCTTCGTTGCTGTGCTCTCACGGCGCTCAATAGTCTCT
>CAIYES010000534.1 GCA_903925275.1 uncultured Bacteroidales bacterium | reverse complement strand
GATCGTTATGAGCAATCGGCAACTATCATTATCAGCCAGTTACCGACAGAACAATGGTATGACGCGATTGGTGATAATACCTTAGCCGATGCCATTTTAGATCGGTTGATGCACAACGCGCACCGGATAAATTTACAAGGCGAATCGATGCGTAAAAAAATGAATTCCTTGACTCAAGTTGAACACTTAGAGTAAAAATTCACTTCCACCGATGCGTTAGGTTTTAGGTGTTCAAGTTCGATCAGAATCAGTGTTCAAATTAATCAGAATACGCAGTACGTTCCAACGCGAAAATGTCGGGCACGAAAAGATGTTCCCTATCTACTTGGCTGTCTAAAAACGGTGAGCCGCTTTAATCCTCTGGACTTCTAAAATTTCGTGTGAGGCATTGCTTTTTATATGTCCGTGCGAAGGTTGATCGCTGTGACATTCAATACACAGGACTTTTAAATTACTCGAAGTATTGTCACTTTTTACGCCATTAGCATGATGCGTATGAATAAGATGCTTATGGTTACTCAAATTAACACCGCATTGCTGGCAAATATAACCACATTGTTCTTTTCTTTGTTTTGAAACCTCGTTCCAGTCAGCGGTATAACCTGAAACCGGTGCATTTTCATCCGTGTAATTTGGTGTTTCTGTAAATTGAGAATTTCCAAAATGTTCAAAGAACTTTGCAATATCGAAGTTATCTACGGTATATTGTTTTTGATAGTGCTGGTGGTATCCGCTTAAGCAATTTCTACAAACATCTAGCTTTACTTCGACATCATGTTCAGTATTACCTTCATTCATTTTATCAATTAGAAAATAACCATCCTTTCTTTGTGTTGCGACATATCGCTTAAACCGCCCTTTGCTTTGCATGTCCTTCAACGTAGCGCATTGATAAAAATGAAATTTCGGTAAATTATTTGGCTTCCCATTATAAGTAGAATGATACTCTTTTATGTGAAGTAATATTTGCGCACCTTTATAGTTAACAAATCCATCTGGAGATATTTCAATATCGGCAATTGGAATCTCTGTGCCACCCTTACCAAAACCACCCCAAGGTGTTTCTTCAACTCCACTTTCCCAAAAAAAGTCACTTAGCGCCCCCATATTTTTTACGAGTGTTTCAAGTGCCGTAAAATCAATATCAAGTTTCATCTTATTTCTGTTGCAGAATTTTTAAAATTTGCGTTTCTGAATTGGTTTTAATTTTAAACTCAACACGCCTCGAACGCACAATGTCTTCTACACCATTTACTAAAATCGGTTTACTGGAAGATAAGCCATTTGCTGTTAAAATCTGTTTAATCCAAGCCCGTTCAGTTGAAATATCAGGTAACATTAAACAGTATTCCAACGTGGCACGAGTTCGATTTTGTGATAACGCCATGTTTAAAAAATACGTTTTTTCATTAAACTCCATATTTTTACTCCATTCCGAAGACGTGTGGCCTTCGATGCGGATTTCTTCAATGTCAGGCTGATATTGTTTAAGGATTTTGATGTAGCGAGGGAAAAAATCATTCAAAATCACTTTGAATTTATCTTTGATTTCAGCATCGCCGACACTGAATAAAACATCTGGCTCTTGAAAACGAAATGCTAAAGATTGTTTATCAATTTCAGCATTCCACTTTTTCAAATCGTCTTTAAACTCAATTTTAGAAGGAAGTCTCGTTTACCAACGAAATATATTCCACAGATATATTGATAATCGTTGCAATGTTTGTCATATGGAACAAAAGCTAGCCCAATTTCAGGATAATCCCAAGTGATCCAATCCGTATTCCTTTCCCCATCAATATCCGTTATTATATTTGTACAAATTTCAAAATCTTCAAACGTGTCATAGCCCTTTTTCCATCCAGGTTTAAAAACGACATAATCATGACAAACAACTACTTTGTCATATTTTGTATTACGTATGCCTAGGTTCTTCTTTTTTGTTATCCACCCTGTTACTTTAT
>CAIYES010000533.1 GCA_903925275.1 uncultured Bacteroidales bacterium | reverse complement strand
CCTGCCTTTCGACGGAAAGGTTAAGCTTGAACTATTCAATTATATGGGAAGTCTGGTAACAGTTTTGGCTGATGAAGATCAACTGAAAGGAAATCATAGTGTGAAACTTGATGATGCAGGTTTGCCTACGGGTGTTTATATTGCCACCCTTAGGGTGAAAAATGGAAACAATACCCTGATGCATACGATTAGGATTGTGAATATCAGGTAATATTCTAATGTAATAAAAAAGAGGGAGCATGTAATGTGTTCCCTCTTTTTTGTTGTGGGCTTGATTAAAGGAAATGAGTTGATAAAGGGAAATGAGATAATGGGTTATTGAAGAGTATAGAAACCATAATACCTTCCTAATGACTACCTTTTGCTCTTTAAATAACTATTACCACCCTTAAGTGTTTTACTGAATTTAATAGAATTTGCAGATTTTATACCACTACCTAATATATTTTAGTCCAAAAAGGGCAAGATAAAATAAAAGCATACTTGCATATGCTTTTAACATTTTCATGAGATAATATTTCCACCTCATTTTTTATGAATTCACTGACATTATCAAGAGTGTGGTGAAGTTTGCCTGAAAAAGCACGTTTCATTTTCCACCATATTTTTTCAGCAGGATTTAATTCTGGTGAATATGGAGGAATAAAGAGCAAAGCAATATTCTCAGGTATTTTCAATTCCTTAGCTTTATGGAACGCACCATTATCAAGCATGAGGATTATAAATTCATCAAGAGTATATTTAGAAAACTCATTTAAAAAGATCTGAAAAGTATCTGTGTTGCAATATGGCATTTCTAGTTCAAAGTGCCCACCTGTTATTGGAGAAAATGCTCCGAATAAGTATAAGGATTTGAATACCTGTTGGAATGTGCAAATAGGTTTGATACCTTTAGCTGTTAATCCCTTTCCGTTTCTTGTAAATAATCCAAATCTACTTTCATCCTGGCAATAGATATTTATTTTTTTGAAATCTTTTCCTTTTTCGGTGATAATTTCTTTACAGACTTGTTGGAAGTTTTTTTAAAAGCCTCAACAGCCAGTTTATCCTTCTTAACATGCGATTTCCTTGCTACTTTTATTTTTGCGTTAAACTTTCTAACCACAAACCCATGAAAAGTCTTATAATTTATGGATGTTTCAAAGGTCTTATTAAACCAATCCAATAGCTCTATAAAGCCCACAATGCCATTATAAGGATTTTCTAATTGTTCCTTCAAGGCTTGTTCTTGATTATAATTGATTATGCTTGGTTTATATCCAGTCTTGGCATGAGACATGAGCAGGGTAATTCCGCCTTCAATGTAGAGTCTTCTCCATGTTTGAACACTATTTTGGTTAACTCCGATTTGTTGAGATACAAGACGTTTAGATATTCCAGTACTTTCGTTATGCTTAAAGGCTAATAATACTTGAAGTCGCCTTGATATCATAGGCTTACTCCTTTTAATAAGTTTTTTAATCTCCGATTCAGTTTCTTTTATCGTGAAAATTTTTGGTGCTGACATACTTTTTTTTACAAAAATAGCCTTTTATATTTTAGTCCAATAAGAACTAAAATAAAGTTATTAACATTTTTGGGTTAATTTATAACCAGTAATGGTATTAATAACAAACT
>CAIYES010000532.1 GCA_903925275.1 uncultured Bacteroidales bacterium | reverse complement strand
TTCGGTAACGTTCACCTGGTACATCAGGTCGATACCCGGGATGATCCAGTGAAAACCCGGATTGGCAAAACGGTTGTATTTGCCGAAACGTTCAATAAGTCCGCGATGCGTTGGGCGAACGATGCGGATACCTGAGAAAAAGAGCAATCCGACTGCTCCGACGATAATTAAAATAATAACATTGTCCATGGTGGTTTGGTTTAAGGTTTCAGAACTAAATATTTTTTAACAAACTTAGGAATATTTTCTGATCATTTCATAGTCTCTCAAAAATTAGCCTGTAAATTCTGTTGACTGTATATACCTGCTTATTCAAAACAACAATACCTCACCCTAAATCCCTCCCCTCAAGGGGAGGGACTTACTATACCTTCTCCCTGTGGATCAAATCCCTTAAAAAAGGAGAAAACCATCTCCCCTTCTCCTTCAGGAGAAGGGGTCAGGGGGATGAGGTGGGATATGGAGAAGGGGTTAGGGGGATGAGGTGGGTTTAGGAACAAATACCTCACCCTAAATCCCTCCCCTCAAGGGGAGGGACTTACTACACCCTTTCCCTGTAGAACATTCCTGCGAAAAAATAACTTTTCATTTCTTTTTCTTGACATTATGTTAAAATATTGTAAATTTACCCATTAATTCCAGTTATAATTTTTAGTAATAACGTAATAAAAAGAATCATGAAAAAATTAAATCTTTTTTTGACACTTGGCATTCTTTTACTGAGTGCTGTTATTATCTCCTCCGGATGCAAGAAGAAAACAGAAACTATTGTTCCTGCCTTTACGGTAACTGCGCTTCCAGTCACATTCCAGGATGGAAGTTTAGGATTGCAATTCTATGGTAAATGCAACAACGATGATGTTAAAATGACTAAAGTCACTATTTTCGATCCCATTTCCAGTTCGATTCCACCATTTAATTGCAATGGTACCTATTTTGTGAAAAATGAGACTTTCGGTTTGCAGGATCCTACAACAGGCTATAACAAACAGCTCGGAACATGGACTTTTAATTTCCAGGGAAACCGCACTGCCGATGGTGTAAGCTTTTCCACCAGCGCCACCCTTTCGGTCACCGGAAAATAATTTTTTTCTAAGGAAACTTCACCCTGCAAGTCAAACAACTTACGCGACAAATAAAAAAGCTGATTACCGGATAGGTAATCAGCTTTTTTATTTTCAGAAAACCCTGTTACCTTGAAATAACCAGTTTGCCTGTGGCTTTACCCGAATTTGTTTTAAGCTGATAAGTATAATATCCGGGAGCAAGTTGGCTTACGTTGATGTTTATATCATGCTTCCCTGCTGAATAATTGCCTTCGGGAATCTCCATTACTTTCTGGCCGAAAACGTTGTTTAATGCCCCTGTTATCATTTCCGGTTGATTAAGCTCCATCCGGAATGTGACAACATCCTGGGCCGGATTTGGAAATACCTGAAGATAGCTCATTTCTCCGGAATCTTCAATCCCTGCAGGTGACCTGGTAATATTCATGTCAAGCAGGTATGTCCCGGTTACTCCCGGAAAATAGGGAGCCACATCGAAGATCAGCGTTCCGCCATTCGGAAGTGAGATGTTGGAAGGCATTACGTCATCGTAGGTGTCCGACCATTTGGTTCCTGACTTATAGGAAAACATTACATCTCCCGTATAGGTGTTGCCGTTGCCACTGTTATAACTGTCGTGTACCCTGGCATTGATGGAGTAACTGTACCCGGCCGGAAAATCGACCTGATAAAAATCCACATCAGTCCCGTTATGGATGTTTGAACCGTTCGTATTGCTGTTTGCTGTATTTCCTGAAAAAGTCGAGGGTAACGGATAAGGAGTTGTTTCCGAATTGTTGGCTTCATAACTATCAGGCGACAAAGGCTGTCCGGTGATAATGATTTCTATCGGATTGCTGTATGCGCCGTTCGAGACAATGGTCCAATCGCCCCCATCCGGTTTGTCCCACACCACAAGGTAATAGCTTCCCGGGTCGACATTCAACCCTGTTGTGGAAAATTGCACATTGTTGAAAAAATAACCCGACTGCAACGAAAGACCGGTATACTCCTGAATGGATTGTATCCAGGTGCCATCAGAAGCATGAATATCCAGGGAAATGGATCCGGAAAAGTTTGTCGCACCCATGTTTGCAATATCGGTAGTTGCCGAAAATGGCTGGTTGACAAGGATGGGGCTGTGATCGACGATTATATTGTCGTAGAGTTGAATATCATTTGCTGTACCCTGAACCTGGATATTGATGGGATTTACATACGACCCGGCAGCCGCCAGGCTCCATCCACTCCCGGTAGGTCTGGAATAAATACCGATGATGTAATTCCCCGGGGTAGCTCCGGCGATACCGGTTGATGTGAAGGTCAGGCCGTTATTGTAATGATAACCAGCAGGGAGGCTGGCTCCGGTAATGGTTTCGATATAATCGATAAAAGTGCCCTGTTCGTTAAATAGTGCGGCACAGTAATCGCCTTCGAAAGTCGTTGATCCTGAGTTTACGATATCTGCTTTTACATTGAAACCCTGCCCGTAAGCGATCGGATTGGGTGTTACAACGGCTGCGGCATACATCTGAATGGTGGTGTTCGATGATTGACTCGGCTGAATGCCAAATAAGGCCTGTTGATTGTTGTTGAATGTATTGCTTCCCGGATTTAAGGCATCAAGGTAAAAGAAACCATCTGCGGCTCCGCCCCATCCCCAATTCATGTGAAAGTAATCCGCATCGTAGCCATCACAAACCCACGTATGACCGCCTGAACCAAAACCGGCATATTGAACGGGACGGCCCGCATCCAGATCCGTTTTTAACATTTGCTTCCATTCAGCATCCGAATGTGTTGCCCTAACTGAACCGACCATGGCAGGAGAATAACCGAAATAAGCGATATAGGCAGTTTGTGAACATACAGGATGATTGCCCTGATCGTCATTTTCGATGACCCATCCGTAACTTCCGTCAGGGCCATAAGTCATTTCAACTGCAACACCACAATGAAACATTATCTGAGCAACTGCATTGTTCGAACTGTTCAGATGGGAAGGCATCGAGGCCCAATCATAAGTTGTACCTGCGAAATCGGCAGATAATGCTCCATAATTGGAATTATACGAATGAAAACCCGTTCCCGTTGTCGGGTAATTCCAATATTTCATGATCTGTGCCATGGTCGTAGCGGGACAACCCGTCACACAATGGCCTCCGGGGCCGGCAGCATCGGCAGGACACATCTCATTTTCATAAGGATTCTGATTCCAGGTTGTTTGCAACAAAGGATTTACACTTTTTGCTTTTTTTGACGAATTTTGCGGTATCCCGTTTTCAAGATTTTTCCAATTGGTTTCAATGGCCTCATCCGCCTTGGCCTTGTTTGTAATTACATACAGAATCTCCTTTTTGTATTTTTCAAGCAGTTTCTTAAAAGCCGGGGGAAGGTTGCTGGTCTGATATTCTCCCGTATTGGTAAAGCCCAACACCGGTGTAACATCATTGTCGGCTGAAACAATCACAAAGCCATCATTCTGATTTACATTAAAAATATAGTAAACCGGAAATTCCTGCGTGCCGGAATTTTTTAAATCGGAAACCTGAACGCTCGTTCCGGTATAAGCAAGGGTTAGATCTAAGTCAGTCAGGCCCTTGTTTTGAAGCGACTGCAGATAAAAGTTTTTTGCAACTTTTATTGCAACACCGGTATCAACGGGGTCAGCAAACAAAAAATTTACCGCAACGAACGACAAAATTAAAAGAAGTAACAGTTTTTTCATTTTTGGTCCTCCATATTTGAATTAAAATTGTTTATGATTCTAAAGTATTTGAATTACAGATTATTATATGCTGATCAGGGATTTTGTCCACTAATCGGCGGCAATTTACAATGAATTTAGGTTAAAGTCAAGGGGAATATAATTTTTCCTGCTGCGTTTTTCACTTGAGCCGGGTTATAAAAGCAGATACAATAAGCCAATAAATCTCCTCGTCGCAAAGCAATGCGGTATCAATGAATTCTATTTTATAATCTGTTGCAAATAAGGGGAATTAACCCAAATGCCTCCCCTCCCTCCCCTTCAAGGGAAGGGGGCAGGGGGAGTGGTCATAAAACATTAAAAAATTATTTGGCCAGAAATACTTCCTGCATCATTATTTTGTCGAATTTTGGGTTTGTGAATATTGCAGGTTATAAACAATTCCGGCATCAATACCGGATCAAGTGAAAAATCTGGGGGTTTTACTCTTGCTCACAAATTGGCAGCGTAGCTGCCTAATCTTTGTAGTAGTAATAACAGGGCGTAAATCTCTGAGCAGCGTAGCTGCGAAATAGATATTATGTTTGATAAACTCAATAGCTATGAATCGACAGGATCAACAACCATGTCGCCCCTATGGGGCTCTGGAAATGGTCCGCTTTTCGCTTGCTACAAAGATATCACCCCAATGGGGTTCTACGTTTGCAGGGATTTTTCCAGGTTCTTTTTCACTAAGGCGATTTACAATTTCACATAATCCTCCAGAAATTCCGCTTGATCCTCAATACCCTTTTTATGAAAAAAACGATCTTCTCATTTCTGATCAGCATGATTCTTATGCCCGTCGTTATTACGGCGCAGACCGATTTTCCGGTGTTTGCCGGGAAAGTTAAATCCATCAGCCGGAAAGACCATTTCATACAGGTACAGACCGAAAATGCTTTTATGCGGATAAGCGCTTATTCTCCGACTGTAGTGCGCATCAGGATTACGCTTGCCGAGCCAAAGGATGACTTTTCCTATGCGGTGATCCAGTCACCCGCTGCAGCATTGAAAGAGGTGTCGGACAACCGGGATTCCTTGCTCCTGGCCACCGATTCGTTGAACATCGTGGTATATAAGAACCCATTGCGGGTTGCTTTCAGAACGCTGCATGGGGAAACAATATCTGAAGACCAGCCAGGGTTACCTGTATCATGGCTTGGAACGGCCGTGACTTGTTACAAAAAACTTTTTCCCGATGAAAAATTCCTTGGGTTGGGCGAAAAAACCGGCAACCTCAATAAACGGGGCGGCTCCTACGAGAACTGGAACTCCGACGTGCCGGCTTATGCTATCAATTTTGATCCGTTGTACCAGAGCATACCGTTTTTTATTGGCATTCACGATCGTGTCACCTATGGTATCTTTCTCGATAATTCATTCAGGACAAAGTTCAATTTCGGCGCATCTACCGATGAGAAATTTTCTAGTTTTTCAGCAGCAAATGGCGAGATGGACTATTACTTTTTTGGTTCCCCGACGGTTGCAGGAATCATCCGCGATTACACCTGGCTTACAGGAAGGATGCCGATGCCGCCTGTGTGGAGCCTGGGCTACCAGCAATGCCGCTGGAGTTATTTTCCCGAATCAGAGGTGATGGGCATTGCGCAGAAATTCCGCGACAGACAGATTCCATGCGATGTGATCTATCTCGACATCGATTACATGGATAAGTATAAGATTTTCACCTGGGATCAGGAACGGTTTCCGCAGCCAAAAGCGATGATCGACAAGCTGAAGGGTATGGGGTTTCATGTAGTTACCATTGTTGATCCAGGGATAAAGGTCGAAAAAGGTTATTTCGCCTATGATGAAGGCGTTGCAAATGACTATTTCGCCAAATACCCTGATGGCAGCAATTACATCGGCAGTGTGTGGCCTGGCAGGTGTCATTTCCCTGATTTTACCAAAGATGCCGTACGGAAATGGTGGGGCGCTTCGTTCAACCGGCTTGTTGATCCGGGCGTAGAAGGGTACTGGAACGATATGAACGAACCAAGCGCCTGGGGACAAAAGCATACCCGACATCATTCAATTTGATTTCGAAGGACGCAAGGCATCCCTTGCCAGGATGCACAATGTTTACGGGCTGGAGATGTCGCGTGCTACCTTTGAAGGCACCAAAGCGCTGTTGAAGGGAAAACGGCCATTTGTACTGACCCGTGCAGGCTATGCCGGGATTCAGCGCTATTCAGCCGTATGGACCGGTGATAACGACGCCACCGATGAACACATGCTTTTGTCGGCACGTATGGTTACAGGGCTGGGACTTTCAGGTGTATCGTTCACAGGCCCCGATGTGGGCGGGTTTATGGGGAATCCCTCCGAACAACTTTTTACACGCTGGATGTCGCTTGGGGTTTATGCGCCATTTTTCCGCAACCATTCGGCATGGGATACCAAAAGCAAGGAACCGTGGTCATTCGGCCTCAATGTGGAACGTATGGTGAAGGAGATGATCGCCCGGCGTTACCGGCTCCTCCCCTATATATATTCCGCTTTTTACGAATCGACCCGCTCGGGGTTGCCGGTTGCCCGCAGCCTGGCTATACCGTATACCTTTGATGAAAAAGCTTATTGGTACAGCTACCAGAATGAATATATGTTTGGTGATAACCTGCTGGTGGCGCCTGTTTCGTGCAACCAGCAAGCAGCAAAGGTTTATCTTCCCGGCGATGGCTGGTACAGGTTGAGCAGCGGCGAATACTATAACGGAAATGCAGAGGTAACGGTTGATGCACCGTTGAATGATCTCCCGGTATTTGTTAAAGCTTCAGGTATTATCCCCATGCAATCAGATGTTCAGTTTACTGCGCAGAAACCTTCACCTGTGATGGAACTGCATATTTATAATGGTGTCAAGCCAAACAGCTTTACTTATTACGAAGACGACGGGCTGACCACTCAGTTTGAGCAAGGGCAATATTTCCGCAGAACGATTACCTTCGATCCCGGAATGAAGGAAGTCCGCTTTTCAAAGGTTGATGGAAGCTATGTTTCAAAGTTCACCTCTATCCGATTTGTTCTTCATTCATTTGGAGATTTGATGACTATCTATACAGGCGATAAGGATTATTCGCTGAAACTTAAATCGGGAACGGAACGGAGTGTAGAGATGCCCTTCACAAGCAGGGATGAGATAATTATCAGGTATTAAACACAACAAAAAATACATTAGGCATTAGAGTAGAGCGGGGAAGGTTTAGACCTTCCCCGC
>CAIYES010000531.1 GCA_903925275.1 uncultured Bacteroidales bacterium | reverse complement strand
GTCTCCGGGGCTTTTTTTTTGCTGCTTGGTTACAAAGATTCGTCAAAGGTTCTTGATTTCACTGATAAGTTTTTGCAGGGTCGCTTTGGCATCGCCAAAGAGCATCCGTGATTTCGGCATAAAGAACAGGTTATTTTCAATGGCTGCGTATCCTTTTGCCATGCTGCGTTTCATGATGATGGTATTTTTTGCCTCCCACACCCTGATGACCGGCATCCCGTAGATGGGGCTTGATGGATCATTCTCAGCAGCCGGGTTTACAACATCATTTGCGCCAACAACGATCACAACATCGGTATTGTTCATCTCATTGTTGGCATCTTCCATCTCCTGGAGTTTTTCATAGGCTACATCCGCTTCTGCCAGCAAAACGTTCATGTGCCCCGGCATACGGCCTGCAACAGGATGAATTCCATACTTTAATTCCACGCCTTTTGAACCCAGCAGATTTTCCAATTCATGGCAAAGATGTTGTGCTTGTGCCACGGCAAGACCGTATCCGGGAACCACCAGCACTTTTTGAGAGTAACTCAGAAGCACGGCAGCATCACTGAGCGAAATCTCTTTCACCGTTTTATCACCGGATGATGGACCGGCTGCAGAACTTCCTCCAAATGCGCCAATAATGACATTCAGCAGCGACCGGTTCATGGCTTTGCACATCAGGATGGTCAGGATGGTTCCGGATGATCCGACCAAAATTCCACCGGTAAGCATCGCCTGATTATTATAAAGAAACCCGCCCATGGCAGCAGCAACTCCGGTGAATGAATTCAACAGCGAAATAACCACCGGCATATCGGCTCCCCCGATCGGCATAACGAAGGTAACACCATAGATCAGTGCCAACCCGGCCAATGTGTATATCATCCAGTTCTCACCTGCTACCGGCGTTTTGAACATGGTGAAAATGACAAAGGCAAATAATATGAACAAAAACGAAAGATTGATATAGCGTAAAATCGGACTCTTAATATCTCCAATCCGTTCATCCAGCTTCCCGAATGCGATCATGCTTCCGGCAAATGAAACACCGCCGATCATCAATCCCAGCAATATGGCCAGTGCCTCCCCACTCAGCATGGTGGTTGCCTGGTGATTAGCCAGTTCGGTTTGCATCCTGGGAAATTCCATCAGTGAAATCAGGGCTGCACATGCCCCGCCCATCCCGTTGAACAATGAGACCATCTGAGGCATGGCGGTCATCTTTACCTTTTTTGCTGCCATCCAGCCAACAACACTTCCGATGATCAGCGCACCAAGAATCCAGGCAATATTGTGGATCCCTTGAAAACTGCCATCTTCCATTTTTGTCTTGTGGAAGAGAATCGTGAATACGATAGCGAGTCCCATTCCTCCGGCTGCCCATAGATTTCCACTGCGGGCAGTGTCGGGATGACTCAATTTTTTCAGTCCGAGAATGAACAGCACCGATGCCAGAATATAGGATAATTCAAGGATCGATATATATTCCGAAAAATCAAAATTCTTTGTCAGGGTTACAATTGTTTCCATAGCGCCTTGTTATTGCTGTTTTTTCTTTTTCTTAAACATTTCAAGCATGCGGTCTGTTACCACAAATCCACCAACAACATTGAGCGTGCCAAGTACAACGGCCACAAAACCAAGTATCATTGATAAAACATTGGTTGCATGACCCATCACAATAATTGCGCCAATGATCACCACACCATGAATTGCATTGGCTCCCGACATCAAAGGCGTATGCAATACTGACGGAACATGTGAAATCACCTCAATTCCCAGGAAAATGGATAAAATGATGATGAAAATTGCCTCCCGGTATTCCAGGAAAAATTTTAAAACTTCATTCATAATCTGTGTATTTATATAGTTATCAATGCTTTTATGCGTTCATTCACAATTTCCCTGTTGAATGTAACACAAGTCCCTTTTACAATGTCATCTTCCCAATTGAGGTTCAGCTCACCTTTTGCATTGACCATCAGTTTCAGGAAGTTGATCACATTTTTACCAAACATCTTACTGGCATCGGTTGGCATGTCAACCGGGAAAAAGGAATTGCCGATTATTTTAACGCCGGAATGGATAATTGTTTCGTTATTTTTTGTCAACGCACAGTTACCGCCGGTTGAGGCAGCAAGATCAATGATAACCGACCCTGGCTTCATCGCTTCAACAGTCTCTTTTGTAAGCAAAACAGGGGCTTTTTTACCCGGAATCTGCGCAGTGCAGATTACGACATCCGACTTTATGCCATGATCGTGGACAGCCTCAGCCTGTTTTTTCTTGAATTCGGCAGATTGTTCAACAGCGTATCCACCTGCAGATTTATCATCGATTGCACCTTCCACTTCAACAAATTTGCCTCCCAATCCCATCACCTCCTCTTTAACTGCCGCCCGAACGTCAAAAACTTCAACCACTGCGCCTAATTTGCGGGAAGTGGCGAGTGCCTGCAATCCGGCTACCCCGGCACCGAGAATCAGAACCTTGGCAGGTGTGATGGTTCCGGCAGCAGTCATGAACATGGGGAAAAATTTCGGCAAGGCGTTTGCCGCGGTTAACACAGCTTTGTATCCCGCAACAGTGGCCATTGACGAGAGAATATCCATTGATTGTGCCCGGCTGGTGCGCGGAATAACATCAAGGCTGAAGCCGGTGATGTTTTTCATGGCAAGGCTCTGTATCAGTTCCTTGTTGAAAAAAGGATTCAGAACCGCCAGGAAAATAGTCTTTTCTTTCATTGCCGCCAATTCAGCATCCGATGGAGGATTGATCTTGATGAGCAACTCCGATTGTTGGATAACCTCATTTTTCAAAGCGATTTTTGCACCGGCAGTTTCATAATCCTTATCATAGGAAAAAGCATTCATGCCGGCATCTTTTTCTACATAAACAGTTACCATCATTTTTGTAAGAATGGCAACTGCTTCGGGCAGAAGGGCAACCCGTTTTTCACTACCTTCTTCTTTTAAAATACCTATAACCATGGTTCAAAATATTTCATTAAAAAGTGACAAGTGACAAATGACGAGTGACAAGTGTTAAGTGACAAGTGACGAGTGACAAGTGACAAATTTTGTGCTTCGCGGTCTATGGTGTATAGTGAATTTTAATTACATCATTGATTCGCATACCATAACTTGTCACTTGTCACTTGTCACTAGTCATTTGTCATTTGTAATTTATTCGGGTTAATCTGTAAAACCTATCTTCTGGTGGCTTCCATCGCAGAAAGGTTTTTTCTTGGTGCCACCACATCTGCATATTGCTACAACTTCGCCTTCGATCTTTATCTTTTTTTTCTTGGCATCACGAACAATGAAGTTGCCGGTAATGAGTGCCGGACCATTTTTCAGAATTTGAATCCTGGCAAATTTTGATTTCTTTTTGGCCGTTGCACGGGGTTTTGATGTTATAAATTTGGAACTTTTCAGGTAAGTAAGTGCTCGTGAAGGACATGTATCGACGATTTTCATGATCTCCTTGCTGTTCGAAGAATGCACATTGATCCACGGCTTTTTCTTTGAATTGAATACTTCAGGTAATCCGATCAAACAATTTGCTGAGTGAATGCATAATTCAGATTTCCAAAAAACAGTCACTTCTCCATTTGAAAATTCTTTGACCGAATCTTTGTTCTTTTTGAAGTCCGACAGTTCTGCTTTTGTAACTTTGCTTGACATATCTTACAGGTTTAAATTTTCGTAAAGATAATTATTTAATGCGAATTCAGGGTTGAAAAATAAAGTAGTATTTTCACAAAGGCCTGAAAGGGCGACATTTGAATAACTATAGATGAAATCCTTGCCGGGCAAGGCTTTGCAAAACAAAGTCCCGAAGCAGGCTGAACATAAATAATGGTATAATAATGACAAAAAGGCTATCAGATCTGCGGAAAGAATACCTTTTTTCATCCCTTGATGAAAAAACGATTGATGCTGATCCGCTTAAACAATTTTCCAACTGGTTTGAGGATGCAATCAATGCTGAAGTTGAAGAACCAAATGCAATGGTTCTATCAACTGCCGACCTCAGGGGGAATGTGTCGGCCCGGGTTGTATTGCTCAAAGGAGTTGATCAGGGCGGATTTGTTTTTTTCTCCAACTATCAAAGCAGAAAAGGAACACAACTTGCGTTAAATCCGCTGGCTGCGCTCACATTTCATTGGCAGCCCATCGGACGCCAGGTCAGGGTGGAGGGGAAGGTTAAAAAAGTTTCGAGAAAAGAATCCGTTGCCTATTTTAACAACCGCCCTCACGACAGCCGCGTAAGCGCTTGTATTTCACCACAGTCCGCCATCATTCCGGATCGGTTTTTCCTTGAAGCAATGCGTGAGGGGTTTCTCCTTGACCTGGGTGATTCGCCTGCGCAATGCCCTGAAAACTGGGGAGGATACCTGCTCAAACCGACCATGATTGAATTCTGGCAGGGGAGGCCCCATCGGCTGCACGACCGGCTACGATATCAGCGGTCGGGAAACAACTGGAAGCTGGAAAGATTAGCTCCCTGACGAATTATTTATTTTGTCAGGGAGCATCAGTCTATCCAATGAACAAACCTTCAATTCTTACTTTATAGCTGCCGTCTTTTTGCCTTGTAATTGCATTGACCAAACCACTGTGTCGCCATTGCAACATACACCTGCGTGGCATGAACCAATACCTGCGGCCTAATTCAATTTTCTCCTTCGATTCTTTAATAATTCCTTCGTAGCCTTGTGCAACATAATAACCGATATCTACAAATCCTTCAGATCTCGGCCTGAGAGGGCCAGTTACACACCAGTTTATCACACCGTTCCGGGGATCTGAATCGGTAACCACTCCGCAATGGGTAATGGGGCATCCACACGACATTCCCATCGGACGGCCGATCATGACATCACCTTTCTTTACGCCAAGTTTCTTTACAAGCTGCGGATTATAGGGCAGTATCGTTTCCCTGGGGCCAGGTTCATTCTCAAAGCTGTCCAGAATAAAATCAAAATCCCGTTTCAGGTGATCCTTCCAACCCATTTGTTCACCCATTTGACCAGCCTCTTTGCAACTGATGCAGTTGGATGTATTTTTAACCTCTGATCCGTTGTGTTTGAGGTGGATGCACATTTTCAGAGAGGTTTCGGAATTATCCACTGCCACTGAAAATTCATCACAGGTTTTATAGCCGCAAGCACCACAGTCGAGCTGCGGTAAGCGTTCCATTGTCTTAGGTTCTTTTATTGCTGTTTCCATAGGATTCTTAAGTTATTGATGGTTAGTTATTTTTTGTATAAAAGTTGTTTCTTTTGGGGCAGGCATTTAAGGTAAGTGTCTTCCACCGGTACATGAGGGCAAACCTTGAATGTTGAAGGTACAAGCGTTCTTACGGATCAAGAGGAAAATCTGGGGAATAACATTTGAAATTGAAATCGACTTGGTGAAATGAAACTGAAAAATCACTGCAATCTTAGAACCCCATAGGGGTGATATCTTTGTAGCAG
>CAIYES010000530.1 GCA_903925275.1 uncultured Bacteroidales bacterium | reverse complement strand
TGTTTTCAAGCCACTCCTTGTTGGTGCTGCCGAGCCCCTGGTAGCCTATCCAATACTGAACGATGCTTCGCATCTCCCTGACGCTTCCCTGTATCTTATCGACCTTTGTGACCTGGGTTTCATCGAACATGGTAAAAACGATCAACACACCAGTTACAAAGCTGGCCAGGGCAGATCCCATTTTGATGAACCACCAGAATACCGAGTAATAACTGCCCTCCGAACGATACCCGGTCTTTAATTCATCTTCATCACAGATATCGCCCACCATGGAAGATCCAAGGGTGAAGAAAAACAGCATTCCGGCAGAAAGAAGAACCGTGGGGATGATGATCAGGTAGGGATATGAAGGGTTATAGCATACAATTTTAGATAGTTGTGCAAGACACATGAGTAAAATAGCAATGGTCAGCGTATTTCTTTTCCCCAGTTTCGGGCTGATCCAGTTGAGGGGAAATACGGCCAGTACCCCGGTGATAGCCCAGATCATACCGTTGATCGCGAGCAGGTAAGCTCCGGCAACCTTATCTCCCCCGAAAACATAAAAAATAGGGATATATGACCCTATCAGTTGGACGAAATTAAAGCCCATGGCCAGCGTGAAGATCGTCAGTGTCAGCATGATAAAGTTCCGGTTTCCGGTGGTATGTTTCATATCTTCCCAGAAGGGTGTTTTTTCATGACTGGCGGCTTTTACAAATCCCGGTTCACGCAATTTGAAGAACCACCAGAATGAAAGCGGGATGAGAAAAGCAGCGATCATCATGGAAACATAACGCATGCCATCGGCCTCATTCCCTCCCGGACCTTTGAAAATTTCCATGCTGGCAAGGGCAAAAAGCCAGGGTGTGCCCATGGCAAAAAGATTGCCTACAAAACTCTTGGCGCTGAACAAACGGGTGCGTTCGTGGTAATCGGTGGTCATCTCCATGCCAAGGGCGCCGTGAGGTATCTCAAAAAGATTCACGGCAGTGAAAAACAGCAAAAGTGAAAAAAGAATATAGCCAAGCTGAAACCATTGAAAACCCGTATCCGACGGGAACCAGGTGCGCACCATGTCGCCCTTTGGGATCCACCAGATGACGACAAAAAAAACTGCCACGAGTATTCCGCCAATCAGCAAATAGGGCCGCCGGCGTCCCCAGCGGGTCCGGGTATTATCAGAAAGATGACCGATAAAAGGATCAGAGAGCGCATCCCACAACCTTGGGACAATCAAAATAGCTCCCAGCCAGAAGGCGCTAAGCCCTAAACTTATATTGCCCATCAACCCAACGAGTATTCCGGCAATATTGAACAGGGCAATTGGAATAATGCCGCCGGCGCCATAGGCCGCAAGCTGTGAAAAGCGGATCTTGTCTTCCGGTTTTGTGGAATTATCTGTGATTTCGTCGTGTTCTTTCATTTGGTTTTGTGGTTATTTAATCCAACTTTTTGTTTTCTTTTTTTGGTGGCAGAAAATTTTCTCCAGTTACCACATTTTTACCTGTTTTACTTTCTAATTCTTTCCGGGCATTTTTAGCTACTGCACCTCCCTTTTTACTGGCTTTGGCATTTTCCTGTAATCCTTTCGCTTCATCTGTTTCTGCTATCTGCCTTGTAGAAAGTTCCGCAAGTGCGGTAAAAATCAGTTCTGCTTCACTCATGTGGTCACGAAGATTTTGAGTTTTCAGCCCTTTCAGATCCTTATGCTTCTTTACTGTTAATCCTGTCCATTCCTGATGAATGATGTTGGTAAGAAAAGCAAATTCGGCTGAATCCACTTATCGCTTCTGCCCAATCGTTGCCAGTTTTCTCTTGCCCTGTCAAGGCTTTGTGCAGGGTCTGCTATTTCTTGCATACGTTCATAGCCAACTTTGGCCAGCCATTGCTTAAAGGGTTCGGCTTTGGGACTAGGTATGGATTGGATGATACGTAATAATGTTTCCGTATCAGCAACATCCGTTTCCCTCATTTTTCCATCTGAGGCTTTTAATTTCAACTGTCGACAAATTGTCGACAGTTCAATCCCGTCTTGTGATTTTACGCGCACTTTCATTTTGAACCAATAATCTCTTGGGTTACTGCTGCCGGTTAAAACCTCAACCACATCAATAATAGAAAAATACCATTGTTCTTCCTTTTCATCCCAATGACTACGGATTTGCTTTTGTTCAAATAATTTTATGTCGTTCATGATTTATTTCTTATTTGCGATTATGGTGCTTTCCTCATCCGTTAATTCATCTAGTTTTTAACTCATTTCATCTATTTGCTTCTCTGCATTGCTGACATCCTCTTTGGGGTTGGTTGCTTTGGTGGAAAGGATTTGTTCAACCATGGTGATGAAGAGTTGCTGGTTTACATATTTTTTACAGGTTAAGTGCAGTGGGTAAATTCTTGTCGTTAATAATATATCACTACTTCCGCAGGCAACGCCTTGACAGATATTTCCCTTTCATTAAAATCATGGCGCTCTTCTCCGTTAACTATTACTTTTTTCGGAAGTTTCGATCCGTTAAAGTTTTTAATCTTTATTCCGCCGGCTGGAAGATGCACATCACCAGAAATTGAAAAGTGATAGGTATTGCTGGCTTTTTTGATAGCGTATGAAATCTCACCGTAATAGGTGGGCAGATTCCCGACCGACATCCCGTCGGGCGTGTCAATCCAGTCCTGGTATAGGGCTGATGCCAAAACAAGCGATTGATCATACTCATTTTCATACACAAACATGGCCCGGATGGCATTGATAAAATCGCTGCCAACCCAGGTATGGGGCATATCTCCGATATAACGGGGAACGCGGTAATCTTTCCAGACAACTTCGGCCCAGTGATTCCATCCCTGCGGACGCTGATCACTTAAGAAAAATTCTATTAACTCATGCGCTCTATCCGGCTGATCGAGCATGATAAATGAACCGATTAAACGGTTTTCATATGGCGTGTAATTGATCCAGTCAAGTTTTCCGTCTCTCCTGTTTTTAAAAAATTCATAGTACTTATCAAAGGTGTTGTACACCTGTGGCTTAGGCAGGTTGTTCAATTCGTTGCATGGTGTTAAAGCGATTGTGGTCGATGTTGCATCAAAATCGCCAAGCTCAACACAACCCGGAATGTACGTTATTTTCCGTGTCTTCATCGAAAGTTGCAGTGAGTTGTAAAGATTCTCCGTAAATGTATCGCGAACCTTCTTTATTCTTTCATACGATTCATGCTCACCAAGTATTTTCTGAATTTCCACGGCATCCTTCAGCCCTTTCATTGTAAAGAAATTATCCCAATACGAGTGCATCGGTTTTGCGGAATAACCTTCGTGGCTGATTGATTCCTTAACCAGGCCATAATAGGCACGCACACTGTCGTTGCCATATTTAAAATGATCCGTTGATCGTTCGGCAATCAGCGATTCGATATAGGTTACAGCTTTTAATACATTTTTATTTTTTGATCTGAGAAAAGTTGTATCCTTGGTGAAGTTGAAATATTCACGGATCAAATATATCATTTCTCCGTGGCTGTCGTGTTCCGGAACCGGATCGGGTCCCCGCAAATCAACGACGCAGGGCACTTTACCGTTTTCGAATTGATGATCGGTGTACCAGTCAATAAAGTCTTTTACTTCTGTCACAATTCCTGATTTCAGCAGTGCGGAAGAAGTTAAAGCCCCGTCGCGTATCCAACTCCGTTCATATGAACGCGACCCGGGTTGAATTCCTGCCTTATCCCTGTTAATAAGGATATACGCGAGATTTGATCTGTAGGTGTTTACAATCCTGTTTGCTGATTCGGGCAGATTAAATTTGATATGCCCGGTTTTTGTTTTCCAGAAATCAGTCACTTTATCAGATTCTTCCAGGACAACTTCAGCATTTACTTTTTCATCAACTGATTTTTTACCATAAAACGGAGCTCTTACAAAGAATGCCGTATGCTCAGCAGGTTTCAGGTGAAATGAATATTTTATCACGCCATTTGCCAGTCCGGTTTGATCAATTGCCACTGTGTTCTGTGGAATGTTCCCCTTATGCAGGAGATCAACAATGTTGCCCTCACTGAAAATACTTGCCCCGAATGAATCATATTTTTTCAAAGAAAGCACTGCATGATCATCGATCATGATAAACCGGCCATCCTCCTTGATTGAATTTATTTTTCCGACGCCGCCGGTAAGATTCAGAAACTGATAGTATGGATTAACCTGATACGGGCGAATCAGCAGATAAAACTCAAAATCCAGTGGCTGGTTCGAAAGATTTTCAAATGAATAGCTGATATCGAGCATGGAATTTTTATTTGCCTCTCCGCTTGCCGATACGCCCGTCACAAATTTCAGTTTGTCACATATCCAGCTAACAGACGGTACAAAATCAAATTTCCTTTTATCCGCTGCAAATCCCAATGATTGATTGGATTTTACATTGCTCCAGTTAAAAAGTGAATCACCAACCTTTATCATCGGCTCGATTGAAAACCGGGCTTTTTCAACTTCAACCATGCCATCTTCGTTTATCAGCGCTTCTTTAACATCATTGTTGACACCGGTAATGGTCCAATAGGAAGCTTGTTCCGAGAAATACCGCGGATAATTTCCTGCAGGTGAATTTTTAGCTGCGTAAATCAGAAAATCATTCAGCGTCAAAGAGCTTTTGGTATCTAAAAATTTTACTTCACAAATACCAAAACCTTTCTCAGATTGGCCTTGTACCAGATTAATTTTAACATATTTTGCTTCTGCTTCGGGCAGCCTGATAAAACTAACATCATTCTGATTTGACTGAGCGGAATAGACTTTCTCCCATGTCTCACCGTCATCCGATAAGAAAACATCAAAACTTTTTGCGTAATGATCTTTCAGCCAATTGATTTTCAAGCCACCGAATTCCCTGCGGGTTTTGAAGTCAACAATGACTTGCTCATCTTTCATTCCGCTACTCTGCCAATACGTTTCATTTGAATTATCAACCATAAGATCAGGCAACTTCTTTTTCAGGAACGACGAAGCTGTGACTGAAGGTTGTGGATATGATTGCGTTTCGGGCGGAAGCGGTTCAAACTTCAGATCATCAATCCAGATTGTCCCTTTCCCCCCCACAAAAGATGCAATGGTGAACTCAATTCTGTCAACCCGCTTTAAACTGTGATCCGCTGCAGGTCCCCAGGCAAAATTGATATGTCTTTTCTTTATGGTGATTTTTTTCCATTCGACCGGAAAATCATAGTTACGGTTGTTAACCCACCAGACATTGTTTCCCGTGCTGTCAATAAATTTAATTTCCAGATTATTTGGGGGAGATGCAGCTTTAATATAAAAGGTAAACTCATAATTATCAGGAAGGTCGATGGGGAACAATTTCTGTATTCCGCCATAACCGGTGCCTTTGGTGAAATCATAATCGAAACGGATTGCATGGCCCGTCAGTCCCTTTTCATTGGATATGTTAAGATTAACACCATCGGATTTAATGAAAGACCAGCCATTTTTGTTTTCAAATTCATCAAGGGTTTTAATTTGAGCTTGAATCAGTGTCGCAATGAGCAACATCATTATCAAGGCAACAGTTCTTGTTCTGATTGGGTTCTTCATGGTTTGAGTAACTTCTATTCCGTCCCTCTGGGACTTACTTTTATTCACTGATTTTCTTTCTACAAATACCTTATCCCTATGAGACTGTCCCATCAGGGACGAAATACCGGTAGAAAAATCAGTAACCCCCTTTTCTTGTAAGTCCCATAGGGACGTAATATTAACAAAGCTTCTCTGGATGGGGCTCGCTATTTATCATGATAGCAACAATTAGTATTAATGTTTCAGATATTGGTAGCCAAGTTTGTTTAATCCTTTTTGGATTATCGGATCTTTCATTACATAATCCCAAACGAAACCTGTTCTGAAATTTTCTATCATTATCAGCATCGGGCCCTGATCTATACCAATATAATCATCATTGAACCAGTTGACTGTGGGATTGAAGGCATCATAATACCCATATTTACCCCATAATTTTTTCCCATACTTTTGATTGATTGATCTGATTGTCGGCAAAACGATTTCAGGAGCAAATGGCAATGACGCGAGTGATGCATAGGGTGCAATCGTTCCGTCATCAAAATAATTGAAATCGGGTCCGCTTGTTCCTCTTCCTGCGTAACCCAAAAACTTTTTATCCTTAAAATTATACTTCTCGGTAGGTCCGTCACTGGCCGTAATGCCCCAGCATAGCGAATCATAGCCAATCCATCCTTTCGGATTATCGGTTGCATATTGTCGCTGAACATAGGTTGCACGGCGGGAGTTCTCAACGTAATCAATTCCCTTTTCCTTCATGTATTCATCGGCAATTCCGCGATAATCAATAAACGCCTGAGAAAACTGATGACCAAAAAGCGGGGGAAAAGCCACGTGTGAAAGGTTCTTGTATGGGGTGTTCCATTGATAGGATTTTAACCATGCCTTGTAACTTTCTTCAACATTTTCCATTCCGCTGCCGGCAGCCAAAACATAAAGGAACAATGCTTCGTTATAGCCGCTCCAGCCATAATCGTGCAATCCCTTTTCTGGTGTCCAGCCCATGGAAATGGTACGGGCAAATTTACCCGAAGCGGGCATTTGCATGAAATTCCAGTCAACTCTTTCGAGCAGTATTGCTGCCAGAGAACGGATACGGGTTTCAACTTCGTTGTTCCGGGTGTAGTAGTTACGGGCAAAGATGATACCCATCATCAGGAGACCTGTATCAATGGAAGAGAGTTCACAATTCCACTCACGTGTGCCCGAATCCATTTTCAGGAAATGATAATAAAAGCCTTTGTATCCTGTTACATTCGTACCATTGCTCTGGACTGACCTGATAAAGAAGTTCATAATTTGAAGGGTGATCTCTGCCGCTTTTTCACGTGTTATCCACTGTCTTTCGGCACCGATGGCCAATGACGGAATTCCAAAACCTGTTGACGCTATACTGGCAGGTGCCCAGCGTGCAGTGCGGTCCTTTACAATTCCCTTTTCCGGGTGATGTTCATTTAAAAAGAACAGAAAAGTTTTATGCTGAATTGAATCGAGCATGCGCTCGTCATCCTTTGTTATTGGGTAGTTTACCCTTCCATTGGATTTGAATACAAGCTGTTGTGGCTGTGCAGCTCCGATGGAAACATAAAAACCCACAATCAATAAAGCTTTCCTGATCTTCATATGATTTTTCAATTTTATTTGACCGTAATTGACTCAGATAGGGTTTCTGCTGAATTGGTGCCGACAAAGACCACAAATTCACCGGGTTCCCAGTACTTTTTCAGATCCGGATGATAAAATGCCAGATCATCGGTTGTGAGGTTAAACGTTATCGTTTTTGTTTCCCCTTTTTTTATCAGCACCTTCTGGAATCCCTTTAATTCTTTCACGGGACGCGTAACAGAGCCGACTTTATCCCGGACATATAACTGAACCACCTCTTCCCCGTCACGATTTCCTGAATTGGCAACCTGAACGGCAACATTGATTTTATTTCCATCAACAGTTGTTCTCAGGTTCGAGTAAGTGAACTTAGTGTAGCTGAGCCCATATCCAAACGGGAATAGTGGGTCGTTGGGACAATCCAGATACCTGGATAAATATCTGTCGCTGCTGTCAGCCGGGTTTAACGGCCTTCCGGTATTCTTTCCGTTATAGAATATGGGTATCTGCCCTTCATTTCTCGGGAAGGTCATGGTGATTTTTCCGGCAGGGTTTACAACCCCGAAAAGCACGTCGGCAATACCATTTCCTGCCTGTGTTCCTCCAAACCAGGTTTCAAGGATGGCCAAAGGCAAAGCTGCCATTTTGGTGATAACCAGGGGACGACCGTTAAAAAGCACCAGGGCAACTGGTTTTCCGGTTTTGATGATGATTTCAGCAAGTTCATTTTGCACACCCGGTATGCCGATGCTGCTGCGCGATGAGGCTTCTCCGCTCATCCAGCCGTTTTCACCCATTGCCAGCACAACAAAATCGGCTTTTTCAGCAATCTTTACGGCGGCATCAAAACCACTGCGATCATTGTCGTTCGTGTTGCACCCCTTTTCGTAATAAACCTCTACTTCATCTTTCACCCTTGATTTAATCCCTTCAACCAGGGTAATACATTTTTCCCAATTTCCGGCTGCCGTCCAATTGCCCAGCATATCCTTCTTTGAATCACCCAAAGGGCCAATTATCGCAATTGATCTGACGTTTTCGGAGATGGGAAGCACCTGATCAGGATTCTTAAGCAAGACACAGCTTTCCGAAACCATTTTGCGTGCGAAGTCCAGGTTCTCAGCAGTCATTACCTCCTTCTCCTGCCGTGATTTATTGCAATACCGGTAGGGATCATCAAATAACCCTAATTTTGTTTTTGCCTCCAGGATCAGACGCACGGCATGATCAATGTCCTGAAGTGTCACCTTTTTCTCTTTCAATAAGCCCGGGAGGTAATCGAGAAAGGCACTTCCCTCCATATCCATGTCGACGCCGGCATTAAAGGCAAGACGCGCCGCATCTTTTATGTTTTCAGCATTTCCATGGTCAACCATTTCATTGATGGAGGTATAATCGGTTACGACAAAACCATGAAAACCCCAGTCTTTGCGCAGCAAATCGGTCATCAGCCACTTATTGGCTGTAGAAGGCACACCCGCAATTTCATTGAATGCTGTCATGAGCGAACCAACACCGGCATCAACACAAGCCCTGAAGGGTGGCAGGTACCATTCATACAGCGAAATCATTGACATATCCACGGTTCCGTATTCGCGTCCAGCCTGCGGTGCTCCATAAGCTGCAAAATGTTTGGTGCAGGCCATCAGGGTGTTTCCAGCCTTATAATCGGTTCCCTGAAATCCCCTGACCCTTGCTGCTGCGACTTTACATCCCAGCCAGGTGTCCTCTCCTGCTCCTTCGGCCACCCTGCCCCATCGCGGATCGCGGCTTATGTCGACCATCGGGGCAAAGGTCCAGTTTAGCCCTTCTGCTGTAGCTTCCCGGGCTGCAATCCGTTCTGTTTGTTCGATGGCTGAAAGGTTCCACGAACAGGATTGTGCAAGCGGAATCGGAAAAATCGTGCGGTGACCGTGGATGACATCATAGCCGAAAATCAGGGGGATCTTCAGTCGCGATTCTTCGACGGCCATTTGTTGCAGATGACGAACCCCATCTACTGTATATGCATTGAAAATTGCCCCGGCTTTGCCCTCTTTGATCAGATTCAGATGATTGGTGTTGAGGATTGGTCCGGTTACATCCCAGTCGGCCTGGTAAAGCGATAGCTGACCAACTTTTTCCTCTAAAGTCATGGCATTAATCAACGCATCAATTTTAGCCTTTTCAGACACGCTGATGCCATTATCCCCGGCTTTCTGGGAATAGACCGTTGCCGCAAACAAAACCATCGAGAGGATGGCTGAAAATCTCATTTTATTCATACTCAACATGGTTGGAAAAATGGAAATGTGATCAAATCAATATGTAAACCCCAACTTCGTCAAGCCTGCATCCACTTCCGGAGCCGACATGAACAGGTTCCAAAGCAGTCCGGTTCTGTAATTCTCGATCATGCAGATGATCGGGCCTTCGTCGATCGCCAGTGAAGAATCGGCCCACCAGCCTTCGGTAGGATCAAATGCATCGTAAAACCCGTATTCCCCCCAGAGACGGTTGCCCAGGTTGTAATAGAACCGGTGAATGGCTTTCAGCGACTGTTCTGGACAGTAAGGTAACGCCGAGATGGCAGCTGTAGGCGTAATCACGCCAAGATCGTTGGTGGGTGACTGTGCTTCGTATCCCCATGGGTTATCGCTGGCTGTCAAACCCCAGATGGATGAACTGTATCCGACCCATTTATGGGGATTCTGTGCACAATATGACCAGTTGATCAGGGACTGGTTGACATTCTGCTGCCAGTAATCCGCGTAGATATCCTTCAGGTTCGTAGGGTTCAATCCCAGGAAAGAATAATGGGTAAAAAACAGGGGCCCACCGTAAGCGTCTCCCAGGGGCAGTATATACCCTAAGTAGGAACGCCCGTTCTTTATGCCGCCATTCCGTGCATATCCCTGGTGATAGACGGCAGGGTTAATGGGATGTGTTGTTGAAGTTGCTGCAGCCACATAGGTGATCAGCGTTTCATTATATCCCCTGATCTGCATATTCATTGCCCAGTTATAATTGGGCGACCAGTGCCAGTAAAGCACATTCTGACCGCGGGTAAACCAGTCATACTCTACCCCGTTCAACAGTACATTGATCCTGTCGATAAGTGTCTTTTCATCTGGAACGGTTGAGGCCAGGTATTGCCTGATGGTGATCAGACCCTGCACCATGTAGGATGTTTCAACCAGGTCGGCGCCATTATCTTCGACAGTAAAAGGGATTGTTTTACCGGTTGACCCGTTGATCCAGTGCGGCCATGCGCCATGGTAACGGTCGCAGGTTTCGAGGAACCCGAGTATTTTCGCCAGCCGTAGCAACCCGTCGTTCCTTGAAATGAAATTCCGGTCCATGCCTACAACCAGCGCCATGATGCCAAACCCTGAACCGCCAGTTGTGACAACATCGCCCGAACTGTTTCGCTCGCGGGCCATGCCGCTTACCGGATGCCCGAAATCATAAAAATACCTGAATGTTCTTTGTTGAATCAGCGTCAGTAACTCATCATCCGTTATCACGGGGAATTTCGGAGTGGTATCGATTGCTGTATAAAAACTATTTAAAAAGCCATCGAATGTAAATCCATTCACGGATACCAGGTTTGAGGTAACGGCAAAAGAATACTTGGTGAGATCACCCAGAGGCAGGGTGTTCTGAACAGTTACTGATTTATGATCACTAGACAAACTGCATGTCAATGGAATACTGCCCGAAATAACGAAACATGATTTGAGCGCAGTGGTATCAATCACCTCGGAAAAGGTTATATGAATGTTAATCGCTTTCCAATCAACATCATGCAGAATGGTTGGGTTGTGAAAATCAACCCCATTCAATGTAACCTGTTCTATATTCATACTGCCATTGATTGTTGTAAAGCCGTACGCTATCCCGGGAAAGGTCTCCCCATCCGATCCTTTGATACCAGCGGTAATCTGTAACGTATAACCGGAAAAATGATCCAACGGCTTATTTGGGGTTAACCTGATCATACTTAAATCATTGGAATAGGTTATCCTGTAACTGACCTTCGACTGGTCTGATTTAAATAACACGATTGCCGCTCTCACGGTATTGGTGTCGAGCCTGCTGTTGAATGACATGCTGATGATGCTGTCGACGGGAAGGTTTTTATTTTCTCCCCCCAGAACAAGGAGGGTTGACCCTACCTTCGTCCAGCCCAATTGCAATACGCCGGGAGTTGTTTCAGTCTTTTTTTTACAGGAAATACCTATCAGGCATAACAAAATACATATCAAAAATAATCTGCCTGTTTTCATTTGAATAAGATTTATGAAAATTTCAAAGTACCTTATCCTGATCTATTTCCTTCCGGAGGAATGAGTCATGTGATGAGGTACATTACAGGATGTGTCATTTACTGCGAGTCGTGATTTCATGCCCAGTTATAAAACAAAGAGGGTTAAGGAAGCCCAAACCCTCTCTGCTTAAAACTGTATGAGAAACTACGGTTTTTCCGAATTATACATTAACAGGATTTCCTGCTCTGTCAACGATTTGTGAAAAATCCTGACGTTGTCGAGGAGCCCTTTGAAATGTTTGTTGGCAGGGTTTTCATATTGTGCCCAATCATCAGTAATGGTAGGACTGGTTTTATCCTGGATGAATCCAAACACAAATTGTTTGTTTCCTGCAGCGCCATTGTACCTGAGTCCTTCAGCCTGCGTTAAAGGGGGATCGTACAGGTTGTAATCCTGTTCTTTCATTTTATCCCCGTTGATATAAATGGTAGCCAATTTGGTTGCGGAGGTGAAGCGGCAAACAACATTGGCCCATTTCGCAGCAAGTAAAAATTGAACGCCACCGGTATTGGTCAGGTCTTTACAGAAAACATACCCTTTCCAGTCAGAGATTTTTTCCTTGCCATTGAAATACAGATCCTGTGAGGCAGAAGTTGTAGCACTCGTGGCGTACTGAGCGGCAAATTTACACCAACTGTAGTCATCCCCGATCTCAAACTGGAAACCATACCAGCCAGCCAATCCCATCACAAACTGACCATGCTTGGTTGAGTCGGCTTTAACCCAGAAAGCCAGGGTAAAATCGCTGGTAAGCATGAGCGAGTCACCCTTGAGGATCTCGATCAGCGTGGTAGTCCCGTTAAATTTAGCAGCCGATCCGGCGGCAGTTGAAAATGATGGTAAATAGCTGATGTCGATAACACCGCCAGCTTTTGGGTTATAATGATTGAGCACATCGTTCGCTGTATTTTCAAAGGTATAGCAGGCAACCATGCCATCGGGTACGAAGGTGCCAACGGTAGTAAATGTGCGGTCGAGTGCCCCAAGAGATTGACCATCTGTTGCAGTAATCGCACTTTTCATACTGAGTTTGTAGAGGCTGCCACTGCCAAGGTTAACCACAGGGACAATGTTTATTGAGCTCCCGGCAACGCTTAGGATTAACGGAATATCGGCCCCGTCGTAACTCCTGGTCAGGGTGATTGAAGCAGCCGTAACGGACGAAGCTTTAACGTCAAGGGTAAATATGGCAATAATTGTCGGATCAACAGGGATATTGGATGGAGATGTCGCCCCGTTCATATCGATGGAGCCGGTTTTGAGGGACGATAACGAGAACTTGGTGGCAGAGTCCTTCTTACAGCTGTAAAATCCAACCAAAAGAATCACTGCAATCAGCAAGGTATTCAAAATAACAATGTGCTTTTTCATTTCAATTTGAATTTAGGTTAAAACAATAAGTCTGAGATTTACCAATTTGGATTTTGTGTCAATGTTCCCTGTGAAATATCGATTTCACTTTGTGGGATGGGAAGCAGCTCATGTTTTCCGGCTACAAAGCCAAGCGGGCCCAAAACGGTTGCTGCCTTGCCTGTTCTTACAAGGTCCCAGAAACGCCATCCTTCCATACCAAGTTCATGCCTGCGTTCCAACAGGATGATATCACTGAGCTCATTTTTCACTGTAGTTGTAATATCAGGTAAAATGGCATTATTTCCCTGACGGGCACGGGCCCTGACCATATTCAGATAGGTGAGGGCATCTGCCGGCTTCCCGTTTTCATTCAATGCTTCGGCTGCCACCAGGAGTACATCGGCATAGCGGATCAACCGGCGGTGAAAACCCCACTGTGTCGTGGTATTTTCGCCGGGCACCCATACTTTGCGTGTATAACATTCCACTTCAATGACATTACCCAGCGAATCTTTGGTAACGTCAGGTGTAGGTCCGTCGCCCAGAATAACGACACCATCAATGGTATCTCCCAAATTGATAATTGTCCCCTTATACCTGGGGTCTCCCGATTCGTATGAGTTCCGGAAATCGACTGAAGGCCTGTTAAAACCCCATCCACGGTTAGGGGTGCCTCTGACCCCCTGAACATTGCCATATTGGGAACCTCCGCCACCGGTGTTATCGACCTGTATGGCACCAACTTCCAATATCGATTCGATTCCGTTATTTCCTTTAACGCCACTGGCATCAACATAAACCGGTTCCAATCCATACTGCGCAGAATTGATAACCTCCAGCGCATATTTCTCAGCATTGATATAATCGTGCATGAAAAGATAAACCCTGGCCAGCAAGGCCTGGGCTGCCCCCCTGGTTGCCCTTCCCACATTGACAGCGGTATATTCGCTGCGCAAAGGAAGATTATCTGCCGCAAATTGCAGATCCTCAAGGATCAGGGCGTATACTTCTTCCTTGGAAGCCCTGGCTAAATGCTGGGGGGGATTTACAGTCGTGACTATTGGTACACCACCCCATGCACGTACGAAGTCAAAATACAACAATCCGCGGATAAATTTAGCCTCAGCCAGGTAACGGGTTTTCAGGGCATTATCCATCTGGATAGCAGGAACGAACTGGATAACGACGTTGGCCCGTTTTACCCCGACATAGAGTGTGTTCCACCACCGGTCAAGGCCATCCTGCGAGGTAGAGAATGTGAAAACATCATAGGGACCTACATAATTTAACTGGTCATCGGGGTTACTTCCCTTCCTGGCGTCATCCGACATGATGTCGAGTATTGGATATCCACCCGAATTGTAGTACCAATCCCGTAAAATTTCATAGGTCGCGTTTGTGGCCATCAGGGCATCGGCAGGCGATGTAGGAAAGGACTGCTGGGTAAGTTCATTTTGCAGATCCTTTTGCAGAAATTTTTTACAACCGGGCGAAATCAGAAGAATCAGGATTGCCGGAACGACGAATAGTAATTTTGCGAAAGCTTTCATGGTTTTAAAAATTTAAATTTACCCCAAAAGAAAAAACTGCCGTAATGGGATACACTCCACTGTCTATCCCGCTACTGATAACGTCACCACTTCCGATTTCAGGGGTGTACCCTGTGTATTTGGTCAGGGTATAAAGATTATCGGCCTTTACATAGAGCCTGATTGATTGCATGGTAATTTTCTTACTCCAGGAGGTTGGGAGTGTATAGCCAAGGATAATATTCCTCAACCGTACAAATGATCCGTCCTGGATAAAATGGTCGGAAATCGTGTAATTATATCCCCCGAATGAGGCTCGGGGTTCGGTAGTACTGGTTCCGGGACCGGTCCATCGGTCCAGCACATTTGTTTCAAAATTATAGGGGTCGGGCCGTACCAAATTTTTGGCATTAAAAATTTTATTGCCGGTTTGACCCTGGATGTTGAATGAAAAATCGAACCCTTTAAATTCAAGTCCCAGATTAAAACCGAAAATGAAGGTGGGGATCGGTGAACCTATGTAGGTGCGGTCGCGATCGTCAATTTTACCATCGCCATTCACATCTACGAAACGAAGATCGCCAACTCCGGCCTGGGAGTTATGCGGATAGGCATCCAGTTCCGCCTGAGTTTGAAATATCCCATCGGTTTGATAACCGTAAAATGCGCCAATGGGCAACCCGACTTTACTGCGCGTAACCGGAAGTCCATTTCCCAGATATCCGCCGATCAACACCGAGTCAACACCATAACTTCCTCCGATTTTCAATGCCTCATTGTGAATGGTTGTGCCGTTGACGCTGATATTATATTTGACTTTCCCAACCTGGTCGCGCCAGCCAAGGTTGAATTCGAAACCCCTGTTCAGAACAGATGCTGCGTTGTAGGTTACTTTTGCATACGGACCGTTTCCATAATATCCAGCAGTTGAAAGATCGATCAGGATATCATCTGTTTTTTTATTGTAATAATCCAATTCACAAGTCAGCCGGTCGTTGAACATGCTGGCTTCAAGTCCGATATCGGTCTGGGTAGTGACCTCCCACTTGAGATTCGGATTCCCGTTAACCCCAAAGGAGGCACCTGAGTTTGGGGAACCGTTCGAGCCAAAAATGGTGATGATATTTGATTCAACCGTGGCATACCTTCTGTTGTATGGGATCTTGTCATTTCCGAGTTTACCCCAGCTCCCCCTCAATTTCAGTTTACTGATAAACTTAACATTCTTCATGAAGTTTTCCTGCGATACGTTCCATGCGAGAGCAAAAGAGGGAAAATTTGCGTACCGGTTATTCTCCGTGAATTTTGAAGATCCATCGCTCCTGAAAGTTGCTGTGAGGATGTAACGCTTGTTGAATACATAGTTGACTCTGAACAGGTATGAGATCATGGAATAGTTCAGGTTGATGTCAACATTGTCGTAAATACTGTTGATGTTGTTGACGCCATTGGTCGGATCATAAATATTGATCGGGCTGATGTACCAGAAATTCGGATCATCACGCAGGATGTTAGATCCCAGCATCCCCATTGCCGAAGAAGAGGTATTTTGCATGGTATAGCCAAAAACAGCATTGATTGAATGCTTTTTTATCTCTTTTTGATAGGTAAGGGTGTTTTCCCATAACCAGGTCAGATTTTCACTGCTTCCTTTTGACAAAGTACTCAGCAGATGCTGTTGCTGTGAAATCGACCCGTTTTCATTATAAACCGTGAAGGCGGGTGTAAAGTTTTCCGATTTATTATATTCTGCATCGATACCAAAACTTGATTTTGCTGCAAAAGACTTGAGAAACGTGATTTCTGCATACAGGTTTCCGACAGCTTTTATCCCTTTATTATAATTGTTGGAATAAGCCAGGTCGGCCAGGGGATTGCCAACCCCCGGAACTGCAGCAAAGGAACCGTCGGCATAATAGGGAACCAGCGTAGGTTTTGCCCGGTATGCAGCATAGGTAGCATCGGGGGCCACTCTTTGATCGTATGGAGATAAGGTGATGGTATTTCCCAATTTAACAAATGGCGACAGCAGATAGGTGTTGTTCATTTGCAAAGTGATACGTTCATATTTGGATTTTTCAATAATGCCTTCCTGTTTGAAATAACCGCCACTGATATAATACTGCATCGTTTTCGTGGCTCCCGAGGCCGATAACTGGAAATTATAGATCGGCGCGGAACGGAAAATTAAATCCTGCCAGTCCGTATTCGGAACTGCATCGATGTTGTTAAATGTACCGGGATTGATTTCATTCGAAATCATCGCAAAATCATGGCCGTTTAACAGATCTATTTTTTTTGCCAGATTTTGCATCCCATATTCACCGGTAAAGCTGAATGCGGTTTTCTCCTGGCCTATTTTCCCCTGTTTCGTAGTTACCATGATGACCCCGTTGGCACCTCTTGAACCATAGATGGCCGTTGCAGAAGCATCCTTCAAAACTTCCATGGAAGTGATATCGGCAGAGTTCAAAAACGATATGCTGTTCAGGATTATCCCGTCGACCACGTAAATCGGAGAAGACTCATTAAAAGTGCCTACACCCCTGATCCTTACTACAGGAGACGCCCCTGGGTCGCCGGAAGTACTGGTAACCTGCACCCCTGAAACTTTTCCCTGAAGGCTCTGAACAGGATTTAATGCTGTAATCTTGGTGATATCCTCCGATTTGACGCTTCCGACAGAACCGGATAAATCGCTTTTACGAACTGTACCATATCCGATTACAACTACCTCATCCAGTGTGGTTTTTTTAAGTACAAGCACCACATCTATCACAGGCTTATCCCCGATCAGGACCTCCTGGGTATTGTAGCCAACGTATGAGAAGACCAGGACAGCCTTCTCCTGCGAAACCTTAATGGAATATTTTCCATCGATGTCGGTTACCACGCCGAGGGTCGTACCTTTAAGTGCCACCGTAGCCCCCGGCAACGTCTCCCTGGTATCTGCGGCTGTTACGGTTCCTTTGATGGTTCGGACCTGAGCAGAAACACCCATACCGAATCCTGCAAAAATAATAAGGATTAACATGCCTGAAAGTATTCCAGGAAGTTTAAAATCATTAGTAGAATTTTGCATAAAAAAAAGTTTTTCTAACGTTTGAGATTGCAAGTAACAAAAAAAAATAACTGAATTTGTATTTAAAAATTTTTTGTAGCCGTACACGGTTACACCACGACCTTGAATAGAAAAAACACCATTACGCCAGTACTACATCACAGCAGACAATTTCGTTGTTATTTCATTGTTTTACAGATATTTAATAACCACAAATAATTTCATGGTAATCAATTTCATCGCCGCAGAGCAGCGAGGTATCGATGAATTCTATTTTATAATCCGCCTCAAGCAGCGAGGAATTAACCCAAATGACCCCACCCCTTCCCCTCCCCTTGAAGGGGAGGGGGCAGGGGGAGAGGTCTTAAAAAATGAATATTCCTTTATGTAAAGGTATGAAATATCAGAATTGCATGATGAATTCGACAAGATTATTGTCTGAATCCAGCAATAATCTCCTTCTTAATCTGTATCGTCGTGTCTCCACACCACGGAAACTGATGTTAAGCAGCGGCGCAATCTCCTTTGATGAGAGGTTCAGCTTAAGGTAGGCGCAAAGTTTAAGGTCGCTTTGCGTAAGTTCGGGATAGGCTGTTTTGAGTCGTTTAAAGAAGTTTTCATGCGCCTGATCGAAAAGCTCTTCAAACACCTTCCAGTCATTGTCGTTAGATATGTTTTTATTGATAAGGGATAGCACCCGTTCAAAATACCGCTGTGGATATTCCTGGCCTGACCGGCTTCTTTGCTTGTCCAGCTCCTCCTTAATCTCAATTAAAAGCTCATTCTTTTTTATGATGGCCATGGTTGAATCGGCCAACTGTATGTTTTTATGCGATATTTCTGCCTGAAGATTTTCATTTTGCAGTTTAATGATCTCCTGTTCTGCATGCTGCCTTTCACGCTGCGCAAGGGCTTCATCTTCGAGCCTCAACTTTTCATGGTGCCGGATCACCCTGCGTCGAAACAGGTACCTGCTCCACAATGAAGCGCCAAGAATGAGCAAGATATAGATAACATAGGCAAAAACGCTGGCATACCAGGCAGCCGTCACCCTGAAATTCAGCATGATCGGCTCTGTGAGCTGTCCCTTGCTGGTAAGCGTGCGTACCAAGAAAGTATACTCTCCTGTGGGCAACCTTGTGTAGCTTACTTCAGTCTTCTCTGTCCATTCACTCCATGCATTTTCAATTCCTGTCAGCCTGTATTGGTACAATTTGGTCAGGTGACCACTGTTTATACAGGTATAGGAGACCGAAAGATTATTCCATGCATGCGGAATTGTTAATGCAGCGCTATTAAGCCCGACACGTTTCCTGTTTCCTTCTGAATTCCATGTAAACACATCCCGGAACAAGAGTTTGGATTTATCCTGAATACCTTGCCTGAGTATGTTCGTATGAAAGATGGCAAATCCATTGTCAAGACAAATCAGATTGCGGTCCTTGTCGAGCGGCACAATGTTTTCATAATCATCCACCATGTTTAATGAGTACCATGGTAAAAACAAGTGGAATAACATGTTTGCCTTGTTTTCTTCAATCTCAAAAAGTGCAACATCGTTTTTTCTGATAAACCAGTAGAGGTTATTGCCGATGCCGGAAATTTGTGTTGCCGATTCAAACCCCTGAAGCTGGTTATTTAACTCCGAATAGAGAATAATTTTGTTTTTCAGATCATTCCATGTATATAAATAGGTTCCGGTTGTAAAAACTATACGGTTCTCCACTTTAAAAACACGAATGTTGAAATCAGAGGGGAAACCATCTTTTCTGCCGAAACTAACCAACGAGTTTGCACTGTCGAGGTTGTCTGATAATTGTAATTTATACAGCCCTTTTACCGAATGACCTATCCAAACATTTCCAAGGTGGTCTACCTCGATGAAGCGTGATGGTTCAAGGTAACCTTTTACCTGGTGCCCGTATTTCCATGTCTGTCCGTCACGGTTATAAATAACCAATGGAGAATAGGTACTTTGAATCAGATATTCATCACCCTGATTTTCAAACTTTTTTATGCTGAATCCTCCGCTTGCAGTAGATATCTGTTTCAGGTTATTACCTTCCACAATAAAGGTACCTGAAGTGTGTCCGCAAAAAAGGGTTCCGTTTAACATTTTCAACTCCCAAACCTGTCCTTGTGATTTATCAAGCAATCCGTTATACCTGAATGACCCGTTTTCCCGGTCGGCGGTATAGGTGAATATCCCACGGTTTGTGCCCAGATAGAGTGTATTTCCCGACAGTGCAGCCGTATAAACGGCACCCAGTTGCTCTCCCTTTTCCTGGTATATATCGAGAAGGGCATTCAACGAAAGATTGTCGATGCCATTGTCAAGTCCAACCCAAATAGATCCGTTACGATCAGCGCTCAGTGAGAGAACAGTATTGCTTTGAAGTGCATTTTCATTATGAAGATGATTTATTATGTTACCCTTACTATCCAGGATAAATAAACCTTTGACAATGGTTCCAAAGAAAAATCTGTCTCCCGAAACAATTCCATTGTTTATCTGACAGGTTTTCAATGTATCGTTGGCAGCCGTATTCCATGGTACAATCATTTTTCCATCAAACAGGAATAACCCGTTCGCCGTGGTTCCAATGAGAAAAGTATTGCCTGAGTAAGGCAATATCGTTTTCACCTCAGTCCCTTCCAGCGCTCCTCCGGCTTCAATTTTCTGCAGTTTATCCCTGATGATCTCATAAAGGTCACCCGTTATCGACTGCACAAACAACCTGTTCCTGACTTTTAGCAGAAATATGATGGTTCCGGGCAGGTCAATCGGCTTGACCGTATGGTGGTCATAAACAAAGAGAGAGGAAAAACTTTGAAAATATATTTTATCATTGCACTGAACGATTTTCCAAATTTCGCTGTTATGAAATGATGCATTTTGCTGCAAGGGCTTCAGGGAATGGTAGTTCAACTCATGATTAACATCAAACTCCCAATATCCGAACTCTTCGTACGAGCCGGTATATATTCTCTTATCCGGTGCTGCAAATACCGACCGGACAATGGTTTGATCCGGATTACGGTAGGTGATCCAATGGGTGCCGTCAAAAATCAGCAACCCGTCATTATTGCCTACATAAATATTGCCATCCTCATCTGTGTCTACCGACCAGTTCTGGCTGCCTGCATGATAATCCTGTTTGGTATAATGTTTAACCATGTAGGTTGACTGAGCCCCTGCAGGGTGCCCTGTTGCCAGTGAAAACAATAGAATTATCGAAATAAAAACCAGATAAGTTTTCATGTAGAGAAACATCAGCCCGTTCAATGGAAAATTTACTTTATCACCAGCATGATTCTTTGCCGGATATCAATCGACGAACTGCCTGCCATCAGGGTAAACGTACCCGGTTCCACTTTCCATTTCTTACCGGCTACATCATAGTAGGCAAATGAACGGGAATCGAGATGCATCGTCACCTCTTTCTCCTGTCCCGGCCCAAGAAATACCTTGGCGAATCCTTTGAGTTCCTTCACTGGCCGGGGCACCCGGCTGTGATCATCTGCAACATAAAGCTGAACAATTTCACTGCCGGCAACTTTGCCGGTATTCTTCACCTTCAGGGTAACCAGATATTTATCTCCGGAGATTTTAAAAGCTTTAAGTCCCGAATAAGAAAATGTGGTGTACGATAAGCCAAACCCAAACGGGAAGGTAGGGGTAAGATTATTCTTTTCCAGGTAACGATATCCGACAAAAACACCTTCGGTGTATGGTGCCTTCAGGCTTTTATCCATATAACCCTTGTAAGCCGGCGTTTGATTATACCCGCTGATAAAAGAAAAAGGTAATTTTGCCGACGGGTTATGTTTGCCGAATAATATTTCAGCAATCGCGTTTCCACCCTCCTGCCCCGGAAAAAAAGCTTCGAGCAATGCAGGGACTAAACCCAGCCATTTACTTGTAATGACAGGTGTTCCGGTATTCAATACCACAATGGTACGTGGATTGGCTTCGGCAACGGCTTTTATCAGCTCGTTTTGATTTCCAGGCAGATCGAGACCCCCGATCCGGTCGAAACCTTCACTTTCGAAACTATCGGAAGTCCCGGCAAACACAATGGCTACATCTGCGCTTCGGGCAGCTTTAACTGCTTCAGCAATCAGGTTATTCTGAACTTTTTCTACAGGCATATCCCAACCCAACAACAGAACCGCGTTTCCTCCGTTTTCATAATATTCCACTTTGATTTTGTACGATTTGCCTGCAACCAGGTCGATTGCTGCTGAATCGACGGAAGTTCCGTGGTCACTCCAGTTTTCAATAAGAATTTTCCCGTCGAGAAATACCCTCACGCCATCATCGCTTAGGGTGTACAGCGTATATTTTCGCGAAATCGTTGGGATAAGGTAACCACTCCAACGCACAGAAAAGCCGTCCTTATCTATCCCGGGGGCAGGAGCGTTATCCTCCCAGTTAAAATCCAGGGTGGAATCAACCCGGGTGAGCACGGGTGTTCCTTCGAGTTTCACATTTGTGAAAAATTCCGCTTTTAGGCCGTTGCCCTTCATCTCAGCGGGTTTAAGAAATTTACTCCCTATTGGCAAAATCGGTGTCGACTTCAACTCGTCGCCCTGGGCATAGATCACCTCTAATTTGTTCCCCGCCAGCTTTTTTATGCCTTCGAGGGGTGAGATGGCGTAAGATGGATTCACACGCGAGCTGCCTCCGCCACCTGTTCGGGCAATGGCTGCATTTGGACCAATAACGGCAATTTTTTTTATCTTGCTCAGATCAAGCGGAAGGATATTCATGTCATTCTTCAACAAAACGATGCTTTCCATGGCCAGGTCGAGAGCCAGTTTTTTATGCGGTTCGGCTTTAAGGACGGTAGTATCCGCAGGAAAATCGTTGTTAAATAAACCGGCCATCTCTTTTACCCACAGAATACGCTTCACTTTTTCATTAATCGTTTGTTCAGATACCTTGCCATCCTGTATGGCCTTTTTCAGATTTTCCATCGAAAACACATTGCCAACAGGCATTTCCAGATCAAGGCCATGATTTGCAGCATCGACCGTTGAATGGGTGGAAACCCAGTCGGAAACAACTAATCCCTTAAAACCCCACTCCTTTTTCAGAATATCGTTAAGCAAGATCTGGTTTTCGCTGCACCACCATCCGTTTACTTTGTTGTAAGCCGACATTACCGTGTACACACTCCCTTCTTTTACCGCCGCTTCAAATGCCGGAAGGTATATTTCGCGCATGGTACGTTCATCGACCCGCACATCGACCTCAGTCCGTCGCCACTCCTGATTATTCAGGGCAAAATGTTTAACACTTGTCACAACATGCTGCCCCTGAACTGCTTTGATGTAGTTGACTGCCAAACGGCCAGCAAGGTAAGGATCTTCCCCGTAGCTTTCAAAATTTCGTCCGCCTGCCGGAAACCTGTGAATATTAACGCAGGGGCCAAGCAGGTAATTTCGTCCCCTCGCATGTGTCTCTTCGGCAAGGGCAATGCCAAACCGGGATGCCATAACCGTATCCCAGGTTGCCGCCAGTGAAACGCCCGACGGGAATGCGGTCGTCTTTCCCCATCTGACGCCAATAGGCCCGTCGGTCATCCTGAAACCGGGAATGGATAATCGTGTGTTTTCACGCGTATCAAAACCTATGTCCCCCGTCCCTGCTAACTGTTCCAGCTTTTCATCGAGGGTCATTTTGCTGATAAGAGCCTCGATCCTGCGATCCATATCCTGGCCGGGGTTTTTATTACTTTGTGACCGACCGTTAAAATTCATCAGCATGAAAGTCGCAATGATGCATGACAAAAAAAAATTGTATTTCATAAGCATTTGTTTTTGATTGGTCTGATCCCGTCCTAAGTCCAGCTTCAACGCAGGAGTGAAATAGTTCACGATCTCCTTCAGGATACAGGGTCAGGGTATGGGTAAATTTATTCTACTACCAGTGTCTGGATTGAATGCGGAAGACTGGTTGTTTCTGCAGCCTGTCCCGCAATCCATAACCGGTAAGGAATTTTATCATCACTCAGATTCATGACGATTACCGCAATGTTTCCGTTGGTATTACGGAAGGCTGTCGTAAGTAATTGTCCACGGCTTGAACTACTGATAACTCTTTTTGCACCGGGACGGATAAATTTTGAGAAATGCCCGATGTAATAAAACGAACTGAGGTAATAGACTTCCCCGGTAGCCGTGTTGGCATGGACCGGGGCAAAACAAAGGTTCTTAACATGGTTAGGTCCGCCTGTTTCATCCAATAAAATGTTCCAGTCGGTCCAGCCCACAATACCATTGTTAAAATCATTGATCATCGATCGTCCATATGTTTCCCCCCATTTCCATTCATTCATCCGGTTTAAGTTGAAACTTTCGGCACAACCTTCGGTAAAAAGGAGGTGCGTTCCAGGGTACGTTTCATAAACACGTTTAACATTATCGAAAATTTTACCCCCGCCTGTCCAGTCTTCATACCAGTGAAATCCGATGCCCCAAACATATTTTGCTGCTTCAGGATCGTCGAGGATGGTACTGGCGCGCTGATAAATAAGGTCGCGGTTATGATCCCATGCAATAAGTTTTTTCTCTTTCAATCCCGCTTTTTCAAGGGTCGGGCCTAGATATTTTTTTATAAAATCCCGCTCTTCCGTTGCCGAATAAATACAGGATTCCCATGTTTGTTTGGCCATAGGCTCATTTTGAACACTGATCCCCCATACAGGGATGCCCTCAGCCTGGTAGGCGTTGATGAACTTTACAAAATAATCAGCCCAGGTTTGGAAATATGGCTGCAAAAGTTTACCACCGTGCAGCATGTCGTGGTTGTCCTTCATCCATGCCGGAGGACTCCAGGGACTTGCAAACAGGATTAGTTTTCCCCCTGCTGCAGCAATGGCCTGTTTGATAAACGGGATGCGGAATTGCCTGTCGTGAGCGATACTGAATGATTGTAAGGTAACATCCCCGTCAACAACATACGTATAACTTTCACTGGAAAAATCGCAACTGTGAATGTTCGTTCTGGCCATCGTATAACCAATACCTTTTTGGTCATCAAAATAATTTTTCAGAATCTCCTGTTGCTTTTCTCCGGGCATTTTAGCAAAAACCTCGGCAGAAGCGTCGGTCAGTGCGCCACCAATCCCAACAATGGTTTGAAAAGTTTTGGAAGGATCGACAAACACGCAGGGCTGGGTTTCAAGCGGCTGACCAAAATCGGCCAGGTATAACGTATCAGTGACTGACATCCTGAATTTAGTATTGTCAGCCGTGGTATATACAACTATTTTTTTTCCGGCCGGAGCATGCATATTATCCACTGAATTGCCCGCAATCATTGAATTGTAGTTCGACAGCAAAAAAAAACCGGATAAAAGAATTAACTTTTTCATGAGCATTATGATTTTGATGTTAAACCAGCGACAATTTTATTGAACGATCAGCTTGGAGCGCCTTATCATTCCCGACATCTCCAACTCAAGAATATAGATACCCTTTGTGAGATCCCCGATAAATATTTTCAAAGATTCTGAAGAACCCGTCAACTCTTTTTTCATGACGATTAAACCATTCATTGACCGGATCACCAGCATTTTCTTCTGACCAGTCATTCCCGGAATTTCGATGGTCAATTCATCGGTGACCGGGTTAGGGAAGATTTTCAGGTCATTTCGATCAACCTCTGAGGTTCCCTGTCCTCTTTCGGTGAACCTGTACCAATTCATGTTGAATTCGGGTTGCATTATTTTTACGCGCAACCTGCAAATGCCTTCGGTCATTATTATTTGGGAATTTACGGTTTGCCAGGTTTGCCACCCGCCTGTAACCGGAATATTGACATTAACAAAGTTAAGTACTCCTCCGTTATCATTTAATTGCTGAACCTGAATAATGCCGGCGCTGCTCATACAGGCAATCCTTACTTCCAGTTTATAGGTCGCTGTTTTCGACACTTTAATTTCATAGTCCAGGTAATCTCCCGTATTTGTAAACCCAACATCCTGGCCACCGCCAACATCCGATGTAGGCTCCAGTTTTAAACCCTGGTTAACGCTGAACGCCTCTGCTTCAATTTTGCCCGGGATCATGAGGTGAGCGGGCAGGTTGTTTTTTACCGGTAAGTTGCTGAAGTTTTCAAGTGCTGTTCCATCAGTGGCTTTCACCTGGCCATCGGAATAGTTTAACAAAATAGTATCAAAATCGGAAAAATGTTGTCCCAAGCCCAATATGATTTGAAATGAGTTTTCACTATTTACAACACAACTTGCAATGTTTACCAAATTCCCGTTCATGGTGCAGCTAAATCCAAGAGCTGTAACCATAGAATCGACAAGCATTTTATTGAAAGTGGCGTGTATCAGTTCGCTTTCTCCGTACGTTTCTGCCGAAACCGCTTTCAGCGGGAGATCAGCAATGTTTTTGCTGATTGAAAATCCCAAAAAGCCCAGGTTAAGGCCACCTTTTTCAAAAACAACTTTCAGTTTTTGAATACCTTTATATAAAACTACATCATTAAAAGTTGCATAGTTCCAGCTTTGATTTCCTCCCGAAGCGGGCACTGTAAGCACACTGGTAATATCAGCATCATTGGTTTTAAGTTTTATTTTTGATCCCGAACCAGCGGCTGCATAGCGGATTTGCACATTATAAGCGGCTGTTGAGTCGACTGTTGAAGTGAACTGCAACCATTCGTTGTCGGCAATCCAGCCTACGTCATAACCATTGGTGCCGGGGCCGGTATCTGCAGTGGCTTCAATATCAACGCCATCGTTCCTGTAAGCCCAGCCGCTGTTCCAGGCGGTATAGGTGCCGGTAGTTACCTGATAGGTTGCAATATCGGTATCATAGTATGCTTTGCCGCATCTTCCCAGATCAAAATCGGAGGCGTGAATGATCCCGGGTATCTGGTGATTTGCAAAAGGTTTGGTGGTTGAATCATATACCTGCCTGAACATTGCGTCAATAACATCCTTGTGATAAACGCAATTTTCAATTTTTGCATTCGCAGCCATTTGCATCAATGTATATGTTGCAAAACCGGCCAATGGTTTTGTTCCGCCATTGTTCCAATAATCAAGTAAGGTTTGATACTCCGGAGTTTTTTTAATTGTCATCGGGTTGACTACTGAATTGATCTTTTTCAGGGGCCACCATGCCCATCCAATGCCATTTTTTTCGACCAGGGTGATGGCATCGGTAAACCACGGGTTCGAATTTTCACCGGATTCGCCCAACCAAATTGGAACATTGTACTGACTTCTGAGATTTAATATTCCCTGGATGGAACCCTGATCATTGTACGACCAATATTTATGAAAACTCAAAGCCATGTTGGCATCCCATAACGGGAACATTCCATTGTAATTGTTGCCCCAGCAATTTCCTTCGATGATGATCATATGAGTCGGATCAACCTCCCGGATGGCATTGGTAATATCAACCATCAGCTGACGCAGGGGGGTGTTCGAAGTTTCGGAACAACCATTCTGATTGCCGCCTGTGGTAAAGTTCCAGTTTGGTTCATTGAGTATATCATATCCTCCAACCCAGGGTTCATTGGCATAACGTTCAGCCAGTTTTCGCCATAAAGCGATTGTTTTCAGTTTGTTGGCATCACTCTCCCAAAGCGAAGGTTTTGAAATATCACCATCACAAATGGCCACATCTCTCCCCTGGCCGCCGGGTGCAGCATGTAAATCGAGAATTACATAGATATGCTTTGCTGAACACCAT
>CAIYES010000529.1 GCA_903925275.1 uncultured Bacteroidales bacterium | reverse complement strand
GTACATTCATCAAAGAAAATATGAACAGTATCATAGGTGACACCTGAGCAGGGTAAGGGAGAATGAGCCACTAATATTAAATCAACACCGTTTAATTTATCCTGGGTCATTGGAAAATACTGGGTGACCAGATTCATCGGATTGGAGAACTGTCCGTCCCCAAGAGTCATCCATAATGACTCATCATAATTCTCGGCACTGCCATGTAATGCAAATTCAGGAACATAAGAACAATAGATCGTGTCATTCCCGGCAAAAACCGTAGCTTTATTATGAATGGTAATATTAACCGAATCCATCACAGCATGTATCCCGTCACTTACAGAAACGATGAACGTAGTCGATACCTGAGGCGCTACTCCCGGATTTTTCAGAGTCGATACAAACCCGGCCGGATTTGATGTCCATGAATAAGTATATGTACCTGTTCCACCTGCAACCAAACAATTAAGATGGGAGCTGTCGCCCTTACAGATCGAAAAAGGATTGGCGGTGGCGGCCACACTCAGAAGATTGAAAAAATTAAAAGATGCAATTCTTGTAAGCCAGTTTGTTCCCATACTGCCCATATATTGCTGGGTATACCAGAACGTTGTACCATCAGCAGGATCAACCGTCATGGAACTGTAATCTCCCCAGCGGCAGGTATTACCCCCGTCCAATGACGTATTTGACCCGGTGCCGTAAACGATTCCCCTTTCGGGAAGCGACATTGTATTCAATGCATCATTCTTCATCCTTCCTGCATATTTGATGGAAGGATACATGGTACTGCCCGAAATGGAGAAACCAAGGGCTATGTTATTGGCAGTATCCATTGCAGCACTCCCCATCCAGCGGCATTTACCATCAGCCGGGGCATACGTTGACTGCTGATAAACACTCCAGGGGTTCCCGGTAGTTTTCCGCATTTCGTACCAGCGGACACCTGCAATATTGGATCCTGCATTCACAGTATGGTTGCTTACCATCGACCAGTGGTCACTGAACTTGCGGAACTGTAACCTGTACATCAGGCGGTCGGAAAGGACTTCGGCAGGAACGTTTGTTCCTTTTTGAGGAATTCCGCTCAGGTTTGAATTGAATGCAGTTACAGGTAACTGAAGATAATTTCCGAATGTGGAATTTGACGGAGTCGTCCAGTCAACATGAAATTCATGCACTCCCAGGTAAGGAGGGGATTCATTCATGTAGACAAAATAGTTCGGAGTTCCCATTGGGGGTAATTCTCCATCGCAACTCGAAGGAAGAAACGAATAAGCATTATTCGATGCAGGTAATGTGAAGTACACCATCAGGGCTGATGCACTTCCTGCAATCATTGCAACGCGGTCAAAAGCTGCCATTCCTGTACCTGCATAACCGTTTGGGAAGCGGTTGACCGACATATAATACCCGTCGGGCCAGATTCCGAATTTAGGGTAATCGGGCAATCCGTTAAAACTATATTCCCAGCGATACCAGCTGCCGGTCGGATCACTCGTTTGTGAGACGGCAATCATCACAAAATTAGCCCCGGCGGGATATGATAACTGTGAAAAAAACCAGCGGTCGGCATCCGCATCATACATCACAATACCGTCCCCTCCGTTCATGTTATTTGGCATCCCGTTCCACATAACAGAGTTGCCAACTGGTCCCAATACTTTCGTTCCCGCTTTGTTATAAATTGAAAAATGGCAGTTTACATCGGCGAAATAATGATTGGGCCCGACTTGTCCGGTTACATCCGGCGGATCATATCCCTGAGAGTTACTGTTGCCGTCAAAATTCGCAATAATTGTATCCTGCGAAGTGGCTCTTAATTTAATGTCATTCCGGACCAACGGGTCTTTCCAGTCAGAAGAAAACTTCTCGCGTTGCGTTTTTTTCACATTAAAATGGTTCAGGATCACTTTCCAGGAATTGTCTGCTTTTTCGGGTACGGTTTTAACCAGGTCCCTTAATGGGGGTGTCATGTCAAAATATACCGGTTTAAATATCTCCGGGCCTGTTTGCGCGAATGAATAGCCGGTTGACAGTAAACAAAACAATATCAATAATAATGAATTTCTCATT
>CAIYES010000528.1 GCA_903925275.1 uncultured Bacteroidales bacterium | reverse complement strand
CCCCCCGGCCCCCTTCTCTGAAGGAGAGGGGGAGCATAAAATACCTCACCCCCCGGCCCCCTTCTCTGAAGGAGAGGGGGAGCATAAAATACCTCACCCCCCTGACCCCCTCTCCTCAAGGAGAGGGGGAGAAAGTTTCTCCTTTTTTGGGGTGGGATAAAGGGTAAGGGACTTAATTGAAAGGGAGATGGTGTAGTAAGTCCCTCCCCTTGAGGGGAGGGATTTAGGGTGAGGTACTAAACATCAGATATAGGGTGAGGTACTAAACATCAGATTTAGGGTGAGGTACTAAACATCAGATTTAGGGTGAGGTATTTGAACCTGAACCTACCTTACCCCCCTGGCTCTTACATCTGAAGGAGAGGGGGAGATTAATGCACCTCACCCCCCGGCCCCCTCTCCTCAAGGAGAGGGGGAGTGCGCTGAGTAAAATTGAATCATATATTCTAAATATCCGATCTATGTTTCGTTATCATAATCAAAAAAGTAATTTTTTCCGCCTGGTACTGATTTGCCTGTTGACAACGGGCACAGTTGCAGTCTGGTCTCAGCCTCCCGGTTTTCTTACCGATTATGTCAACCCGTTTATCGGCACTGCCGGCCACGGACACACATTTCCGGGAGCCAGTATTCCGTTTGGCATGGTGCAACTCAGCCCAGATACCCGTCTCGATGGCTGGGACGGCTGCTCAGCCTATCATGGCAGCGATTCGGTGATCTATGGGTTCAGCCATACCCATCTGAGCGGCACAGGCTGCTCCGATTATGGCGACATCCTGCTCATGCCGGTTGCCGGCGCTGTTGACCTGAAAAACTATGGTTATGCATCTGCTTTCAATAAAAAGGATGAAGTCGCCTCGCCGGGATTTTACCGGGTTGACCTTTTAAAGAATAAAGTTACCGTAAGTTTAACGGCAACGGCACGGGCCGGTTTTCACCGGTACACTTTTCCGGCAACTGATCAGGCAAACATTGTAATTGATCTGAAACACCGTGACAAAGTTCTTGAGTCGGGATTGAAAATTGCGGGTCCCGACGAAGTGGAGGGTTACCGCATTTCACAGGCCTGGGCATCACGGCAGATGATCTACTTCGTTGCGAAATTCTCAAAACCATTCAAATCATTCATCATTGCTTCAGGGGAACAGGTATCCTCCGGCTTGAACGAGGTTACCGGCGACAACATCAAGGCATTTTTCACCTTCACAACTACCCGTGGTGAAAGCATCCTCGTAAAGGTTGGTATTTCGGGGGTAAGTATTGAAGGCGCCCGGAAAAACCTTGAAACTGAAATTGGTGACTGGGATTTCGACAAAGTTGCCAACCAGGCTGCATTTGCATGGAACAAAGCATTGGAGAAGATCAAAGTTGACGAAGGAACCCATGATCAGCAGGTAGTATTTTACACGGCGTTGTACCATACCATGCTGCAACCCAATATTTACAGCGATGTGGATGGGCAATACCGCGGACGCGACCTGAAAATTCATACAGCCAGCGGGTTTGATTATTACACGGTATTTTCTTTATGGGACACCTACCGCGCGGCCAATCCGTTATACACCCTGATTGAGCCAAAGCGGGTCAACGATTTTGTAAATACCTTTCTCCGTCAGTACGAAGAGGGCGGGATGTTACCGGTTTGGGAACTTTCGGGCAATGAGACCGGTTGCATGATTGGTTACCATGCAGTGCCGGTTATCGCCGATGCCTGGCTGAAGGGAATCCGCGGATTTGACGGCGGAAAAGCGCTTGAAGCCATGAAACACAGTGCAGAGCAGGATCATCTGGGGTTGAAGTACTACAAAACAAAAGGGTACATTCCTGCTGACCGTGAGGGAGAATCGGTTTCTAAAACCCTTGAATATGCTTATGACGACTGGTGTATTGCCATGATGGCCAAGTCGCTTGACAAGCCGGATGACTACAAGACCTATCTGATCCGTTCACAGAATTATAAGAATATCTTCGACAGGATTACCGGTTTCATGCGTGCCAAATCGAATGAAACATGGTTTACCCCGTTTGATCCGGCCGAAGTGAACTTTAATTACACAGAAGCCAACGGATGGCAATACAGTTTTTATGTACCTCAGGATCTGGGCGGACTCATGAACCTGATGGGCGGTCGCGACAACTTTAAGCTGAAATTGGATGCGCTGTTTGCGGCTGATTCCAAAACCACCGGTCGCGATCAGGCCGACATCAGCGGGCTCATCGGGCAATATGCGCATGGCAACGAACCCAGCCACCACATGGCTTATTTATACGATTATACTGGTGTTCCCTGGAAAACGCAGGAACTGGTTCACAGGATTTCACGGGATTTTTATCAGAATACCCCCGATGGATTGATCGGCAATGAAGATTGCGGACAGATGTCGGCCTGGTACGTTTTCAGCGCTCTGGGGTTCTACCCGGTGGCACCCGGTTCGGGCATCTATGCGATTGGTACCCCTGTTTTTCCCAGGGCTGTCATAACCCTGGAAAACGGAAAGACCTTTGCAATCAAGGCTATCGGTGTCAGCGATCAGAATTTCTATATTCAGTCGGCCAGTCTGAATGGGAAGCCGTATACCAAATGTTCTATCAGTCATGCAGATATCTTAAAAGGAGGCGAGCTGGTATTCAACATGGGACCTCAGCCGAACAAAGCATGGGGTAGCGGGTTTGGTGGCTTTCCCGATTCTTTCATTTCCGAGTATCAAATCACCCCGGTACCGTCGGTTCACCAGGGAAACCGGACCTTTATGGATTCAACCGTGGTAGGCCTCTCATGTGCCATGTCTGATGCGGAGATCCATTTCACGCTGGACGGCTCGGAACCAACCCTGAAATCGAACATTTATCAACGCCCCTTAATTCTCCGGAAATCGACTGTTTTGAGGGCATTTGCCCAGGGAAAAGAGACCCCTAAGAGTTATCCGATCGAAGCTCAGTTCACACGGATACCGAAGAACCGGAAGATCACGCTGAATACACATTATGCCGGACAGTACGCGGCTGGCGGCGATCTGGCCCTGATAGACTTCATACTCGGCAGCGACAATTTCAAAACTGGTGTATGGCAGGGTTATGATGGAGTGGATATAGATGTAGTCATTGACCTTGGAACGCCAATTTCCGTACATAAACTGGTCCTCGGGTGCCTCCAGGATCAGGGAGCCTGGATCTTTATGCCGAGGGAGGTGACTTTCTGGCTTTCCGATGACGGCGTGAATTTTACGAAAGCGGGCAGCATCACCAATGATGTTGATGAAAAATCAGATGGTGTGAAAACCAAAGATTTCATTGTGAACCTGAAGGGAAACAAGACTCGATATATCAAGGTCGTTGCTAAAAATCGAGGTACCTGCCCTGCCTGGCACCCCGGTGCAGGAAGCAATGCATGGGTTTTTGCGGATGAAATTACGGTGGAATAGAAAAAGTGACAAATGACAAGTGACAAGTGACAAATAAAGTGACAAATGACAAATAAGGTGACAAATGACGAATGACAAATGACAAGTTGGATATGAAGTTCAGGTCTGATTTAATTCTGCTGCTTGCGGCCATCATATGGGGCTTTGCCTTTGTGGCCCAGCGCATCGGAATGGATTATGTAGGACCCTTTACCTACAACGGGGTGCGGTTTGCCCTCGGAACCATCATCCTCCTCCCCTTCCTGTTCTTCAATGCTTCAAAGAAAGAACCGCTCATTAAGGTTTTGCATCCGGCTGATCGCCGTAAAATCGTGATCGGAAGCCTGATGACCGGATTGTTTTTATTTGGTGGCGTTGCATTCCAGCAGTTGGGATTGCAACAAACCACTGCAGGGAAAGCAGGATTTATCACCGGATTGTATGTCGTTTTCGTTCCGATCGTGGGATTGCTGTTTGGCCAGCGTTCGCATTTCACCATGTGGATCGGCGCCGTTCTCTCATTAGCCGGGTTGTACCTGCTCAGCATGACCGGAGGATTCAGTTTTGCTCCCGGCGATAAACTTGTGCTGTATTGCGCCATCATATTCACTTTTCATGTGCTTTTCATTGCATGGTTGTCACCGCTAATGGACAGTTTTCTGCTGGCCGTTATCCAATTTGCCATATGTGCCCTGCTCAACCTGCTGGTCGCTTTTGCCATCGAACCGGTCTCACCCGATACCATCGTGCAGGCCTGGCTTCCCATCGCTTACGGAGGGATCCTGTCGGTCGGGGTTGCCTATACCTTGCAGGTGGTTGCACAAAAAACCGCGCATCCCGCCTATGCATCGATCATCCTGAGCCTTGAAGCAGTTTTCGCCGTATTGGGTGGCTGGCTTCTCCTCCATGAACATTTTACCCGGCGTATGATCATTGGATGCATCCTGATGCTTTTAGGGATGATCGTGGTACAGGTGAAATCGAGATTGTGAAATAACGAGTCTCAAAGACACGGCTTGCCAGTGTTCATGTCGACAAAAAGGTGAAATATCATGTATTTTACCATGGATTTTCTAATTTTGCGGAGCTGTTCGAATCATAACCATTCAGAATGAATCTCCTCGCCGCAGAGCAACGAGGTATCAATTGAATACTATTTTATAATCCGCTGTAAGCAGCGGTGAATTAACCCAAATACCCCACCCCCTCCCCTCCCCTTGAAGGGGAGGGGGCAGGGGGAGAGGTCATAAAATATTAAAAACTCAACTCTATGAACCTGATTAAAGCAGGGCTGGCATTGCTTACTGTCACAATTGTTAATTTTCCGTTCCAACTATCAGCCCAGACGGAAACGACCGTAGTCAGTGCAATAAATACCATTGATCAATCCTCCTCCTTCGATATGTTTTTTACTCCCCAAACCCTGAGGATTGATTATTTCCTGGCTGGTGATTCCCGAACGGAGATTGGATATTTCAGCCAGATGAAGGAGGAACCTTTCTGGGGCGGCCCGCATAAAAATCTGATTGATCCTTTTGATTATGGCACCTATCGTTATGCCGCTTACGATTCGGTGACCAATAAACTTCTCTTTTCCCGTGGTTTCAGCACGTTGTTCCAGGAATGGAAAGGCACTGAGGAGGCTAAACTGATGAAACGGGCATTCCCGATGACAGCCGTGATGCCTTTCCCGAAAAATACCATACGGTTTGTCATTGAAAAACGATCATACGAAACCAACAGGTTTGAAGTGCTTTTCGAACGGTTTATCAACCCAACCGATTATTTTATTAACCGCGAATCGATACACACCATCAAATTCACAAAGATTAAAGATTCAGGCATTCCGGCAAACAACGTGGATATCGCCTTCATTGCCGAAGGATATACGACCGGCGAAATGGAAAAATTCCGAAAGGATGCACAGCGGATGAGTGAATATTTCATGTCGGTGGAGCCATATTCCAAAAATTCCGACCATTTTAATTTTTATGCCATTGAGTCGCCATCCGACGAATCAGGCATAACCATACCGGGGAAGGATATCTTTGTGAACACCAACATTCACAGTAGTTTTTACACCTTCAACATGGACCGTTATCTCACAACTTTTGATACTAAATCGATGTACGATATTGCCGCCAATGTGCCGTATGATGTCATTTTTGTACTGGTCAACAGCAAACGTTACGGGGGCGGTGGGTTCTACAACCATTACAGTGAATCAACCGTTGATCACCAGCTTTCAGAAATTGTTGCCATCCATGAGTTCGGCCATGAGTTTGCCGGCCTCGCCGATGAATACTATACCTCCGAGATCACTTACAGCGATTACTACAACCTGAAATTCGAACCCTGGGAACCAAACATCACTACCAATGTGAATTTTGAATCAAAATGGAAAAAGTTGATCTCTTCCGACACGCCGGTTCCCACACCACGATCTGAAAACTTCAAAGAAGTAACCGGGATGTTTGAAGGCGGAGGTTACCTTTCCAAAGGAATTTATAGTCCGATGATGGATTGTCGCATGAAAAGCAATGAATCGCCCGGGTTTTGCCCGGCGTGCAGGGATGCCATCGTGAAAATGATCATGTTTTACAGTGAAAAGTGAAAATGAATAGTGGGCTTATCTTTGATATTCGTCGTTTTTCAGTACATGACGGTCCCGGGATCCGCACTGCTGTTTTTTTCAAAGGATGTCCGCTGAGTTGCTGGTGGTGTCACAATCCTGAAAGCCGCGATTTCCGTATTGAACATTCGGTGAAACATCTCCGACTGAACGGAAAAAAAATTGAACGGGAAGAATCCACCGGGAAATGGATGTCGGTAGATGAGGTGATGGTTGAGATAGAGCGAGACCGCATCTTTTATGATGAATCAGGCGGAGGGGTTTCGTTTTCGGGCGGAGAACCCATGTATCAGGAGGCTTTCCTGGCTGAGTTGATGAAAACCTGCAAACAACGCGGAATCCATACGGCCCTCGACACATCGGGGTATGCCACTAACGGGGCCATGGCTAGTGTCGCAGGATGGGCCGATTTGATTTTATTCGACCTGAAGCTCATGAACGACCGGCTACACAGACAATTTACAGGCGTTTCGAATGCCCCAATCCTTGAAAACCTGAAATATTTAATAAAAGAAGGGAAAAATATCATCCTGCGATTTCCGGTCATCCCCGGCATAACCGACACGACTGAAAATATCAGGGAAATGAAAGCCTTTATCTCCGGCGTATTGTTGAATATTCCGGGACACAACCTCACGGCGCCAAACAAACTGCAATTAAGCCTGCTTCCCTATCATTCCATGGCCCGGGAAAAATACCGGAGATTTTCCAAAACAAATTTATTAAAGGATCTTCCGGATGTAAAACCGGAGGAATTACTGTTATTAAAGCAGGAGTTTGAAGCGATCGGACTCAAAGTGACTGTTGGGCAATAGGCAATGGGCAGTAGGAGATCGGAAGAGCGTCGTGTAGGGAAAGAGTGTGCCTCTATGTGTAGAT
>CAIYES010000527.1 GCA_903925275.1 uncultured Bacteroidales bacterium | reverse complement strand
CTGGTAGAGAAGCTGATCCTTGAGATGCAGTTCCGTAATTACAGTCCGCGTTCGGTACACACCTACAGTGAACTTTTATCAAAGGTTGAGTGTGATCTGGCCCTTCCTTTGGACACTATTACAAATCTGCAACTAAAAGATTACCTGCACCATCGGATTATTAACGAAAAGATTTCTGTCTCAACAATCAATCAGATTATCAGTGCTTTTAAAATCCTACAGGTTGATGTATTAGGACGCGAGTGGGAGCAATTCAAAATCCGCAGGCCTCGCCGGGAGAAAAAATTGCCTGTTGTTTTATCGACAGGTGAAATTGAGAGGCTCATTGCAGTTACCCAAAACCTCAAGCACCGTGCAATACTGGCACTGGCCTATTCGGCAGGGTTAAGGCGAGGGGAAACCCAAATGATAAAACTAAAAGATATCGATTCTGCCCGCATGCTGGTACGTGTGGTACAGGGGAAAGGCAAGAAGGACAGGCAAACCATTCTCTCACCCAAAGTTCTGGATCTGCTGCGCACCTATTACAAGATCCAACGGCCAAAAACCTTTCTCTTTGAGTCGCAGGGTAAGAACGGGGTACCTCTTTCTGACAGGACAATGGATTGCATTATCAAGAACAGTGCAGCAAAGGCCGGCATCAGGAAAAATGTGTCCTTTCATACCCTGCGTCACTGTTTTGCAACCCACCTGTTGGAAAAGGGCGTCAACATCCGGATAATACAAGAGTTTATGGGGCATGTGTCCCTCAAAACAACGGCCATTTACATGCACCTGGTCAATGTTGAGCCATCGGGTATCTCTTCTCCGCTGGATTCCATGGACATTTGATAACAGGTGTCATGGAAAACAAAAGACAGACGATTGAACTGGCCGATATTTTCAGAACCAGTGGTGAGGGTTTTCTCCATACGCACAACTTATGCACCGAGCAGATAAAGGCATTTTATGCCATCGAGAATTGCCGGACATCTGCTTTAGGAGGGCACACCGACCAATGTAACCACTGCGGATATGCCAGACCATCCTACAACTCATGCCGCAACAGGCATTGTCCAAAGTGTCAGTCCACAAAGAAACTACAGTGGGTTGACAAGCTCTCAGCCAATCTTCCTCCGGTAAAGCACTTCCATGTCGTGTTTACTGTGCCGGATTGCCTGAACGCAATTTTCTACCTAAACCAGGGCAAAGCCTACGACTTGCTTTTCAAGGCTTCAGGTCAGGCTTTGATGCGATGTGCAGCTAACCCCAAACTCATGGGTGCCCAGGCAGGTGCAGTGGGTGTCTTGCATACCTGGGGGCAAACCCTGGTTTATCATCCCCATATCCACATGATTGTTCCAGCGGGAGGACTTTCTCAAGATCAGATGGAATGGATCCCCGCATCTAAAAAATTCTTCCTTCCGGTAAAACTCCTCAGCGGGGTATTCCGTGGGATACTTTGTCGCCTTTTGGATGTGGCTGTTGGCAAAGGAGAAATAATATTGCCAGATAATACAACGGATTATGCATCTTTAAAATCACTTTGCTACCGGAAAAACTGGGTGGTATATTGTCAGAAACCATTTGCCGGACCAGAAGGTATTGTTCATTACCTGGGCAACTACACCCATCGCGTGGCTATTTCAAACCACCGGATCGAAGCCTTTGATAATGGGAAAGTCACCTTTAGCTACAAAGACTACAGGTCTGATTCTGTGCAAAAAAGTATGACCCTGGATGTCAGTGAGTTTATCCGGCGGTTTTTGCAGCATATTCTGCCATCCGGCTTTTACAAAATCAGGTATTTTGGCATACTGGCCCTGTGCAACATGCAATCCAAAATGCAAATCTGTTTCAACCTGATCGAAAACAACTGCTATTTTTCAGTGCTGGAGGGACTCAACGCATATGAGATTCTATGCATTGTCTCGGGAAAAGACCCGATGTGCTGTCCAAAATGCAAAAAAGGGAAAATGATACAATGTCCGATTGGAGCCTGTTCAATCTCAACAGGCTGACACAATGAGGATTGAAACGTTCTTATAAATAGTCTGAAATCAATTTCAATGGCTTAAATATCAGCCAAAAGGGAAAGGTGTGCCAAATTTTAAACGTTAATGATGAAAACGGAACCTGAAAATCAACGCTCAGCTCTCTGCATCCACTTGTATCATGAAGTCAGGTTCAGTTAGGCGGGTAGCAACGCAATAGAATACCCATAGCAACCGGCTCAGTCCAACTCGGTTTTATTTTCGATTTCCCCTTTCGCTCTTCTCGCAAAACACACACTCTTAATTTTCATTACACCAATATTTTACATAAATTTGGGGAAACCTAAAATAAAACGCTAATACGTTGCCATCCATTGTGGAAATTCACTTGAAATCAGAATATTTCTACTACACCGTAAAAAACTAAATAACTGAAGTTTCGCATTAGAAATTAGACACTAAAAAAGATAGGAGTTTAGAACAAAAAAGTAGCATGGAAATTTGTATATATTGCTGAAAATCAGTAATATTATGTTGCGAAACAAAAACAAAATAACCATGCTACAGCGTAAAGATACAACAAACATTTCTGAACTGAATAGCTTTTTCACTTCAAGCGAAAAAGTTTGTGAAACAGTTCTCTGGATCATACGTTCTTTGAAATTTAGCGGCAAAGGATTTGAATTTCACGAATCCGATCGTTCGATTTATGGATCCGCTACGGTATTGACATTTCTTTTGCTTTTCCCGTTGTTCCAACTTTCCAATGTAAGGGCATTTAGCCAAAGTGTATTGTCTAAACTGTTCGGGGGAGGCAAGGATGTGTTCTACCGGCTAAAGAATAATGAAAAGATTAGCTGGAGAGCATTACACTATCGAATCACACTTCAATTGATACGACTGGCCACATCCCGCTCATCGGAAGAACCAAAAGGATTAAAGTGCCTGATAGCAGATGATACAGACCTGCCTAAGACAGGGCGGCGCATTGAGCTTATCGGAAGGATTTGGTCCCATGTTTCCAATAGCAGTATACTTGGTTTTAAAGGCCTGTTTCTTGGATACCATGATGGTAAGTGTTTCTTCTCTCTTGACTTTTCTCTGCACGGAGAGAAAGGGAAAAACGAAAAGAAACCTTATGGGTTATCACCAAAGCAGACGAAAGAAAGGTTTTCGAAAAAAAGAAGCAGTCTCTCCGATGGGGCTATACGAAAAGCAGAATACTTCCAAAAGAAAACCGACAACTTGCTTTCGATGATCAGAACTGCTATTTTAAAGGGGATACGCTTTGATTATCTGCTGGTAGACAGTTGGTTCGTTTGTGATGAGTTGATATCCTT
>CAIYES010000526.1 GCA_903925275.1 uncultured Bacteroidales bacterium | reverse complement strand
TATTTTAACGAATGTTACCTCAAGGAGATTTGTCAGTACTTTGAACCATTTTTTGTTATCACTTCATTATTTGAAAGTCCAAAAGATCGTTTTTCTGGCATAGAAATTTATTGGGAAGAATCAGAAGATAATCTTGAATGAAAGTTTACAAACATCACATATCAATTGATTTTGAAAAAGATCCTTCTTTATTAAGGAACAATGGAGTAGGAAAAGGTGGAACTATTTTTCTTGATTACAACAAAATGGAACATTACCTATCATTTACTGGGAAGCGATGGCATTATGTGGAGTTGGAAATGAAAAAATACGAATTCGTATTGATAAACGATTTTATGGCTACCAGTCTTGTCAGAAAGGTCTCAAAGAATGATTTTCAACCGTTAGTGTAATTAAGTAGTTGCTTGGGAAATAGTCACTCCAAGTAGATCTACTTAGAGTAGGTATTTTCAAGTAGACGGTCCCCGGTTCAGGGGAGTCTCTTTTCCTTATATAATGAATATCGGGAAAGTAACTTCTTGCCAAAACTTTTTGTTAAGAACCTTCTTGACTTTGTCGAGCTTAGGCTGTAACTTGTAGGTATGATCGATTGTGGTCATACAAACAAGGAGACGATCTGATGAAGCCGACCCCGATGTTTATGCTGACGGTCAAGAGCAAAAACCGCAAGGTGGGTAAGATTGCGGTCAGCACTAGCCCTATGAGTACTTGTCCTTCTAGCTGCCAGTTCAAAAATAATGGTTGCTATGCGCTTTCTGGACCGTTGCGTTGCTGGTGGAATCGTTGTAGTGCGAACACAAATGACATGGTAACGGAATGGGAAAACTTTCTTTTCAGAGTTGTTTCGTTACCTGAAGGTACAGTTTTTCGTCACAATCAGGCTGGGGATTTGAGTGGGCATGTAGAGCATGACGGTCAAATTGATGGGTTTCGTCTTAATCAACTTGTGACAAATTGCAAGCTTAAAAATCTTTCAGGCTATACTTACACTCACTATCCGGTTTTGGCAGAAGATGTTCCTGCCGCGACAAAAACTTACAGTTTGTCTTACACGGCTTTTATGAATCGTGGGGTAATTGAAAAAGCAAACTGCAAGAATTTTGTGATTAACCTTTCCGCAAATGGTCCTGCACATGTTGATGATTTAATTGATAGCGGAATTAAAGCTCCAATTTGCACTTTGTTGCACTCCACTGTTGCTAATCGAAAAGAACATTCTGTCAAAACTCCCAGGGGGCGTAAGATTGTTTTGTGTCCTGCAATGTGGAACAAAGAAATGACTTGTGATAAATGTCGTGCTTGTATGAATCCTGATCGTAAGGCTGTGATTGGTTTTATTTCTCACGGTCATGGTATCAAAAAGTGTAATGCAATTGTGGAAAAATATATGCCTTTGCGGAGTAAATAAGTTGACCGTCTCTTAGAGAGGTTATCTACACCAGGCGGTTTTGTTAGGGGAGATTTTTCAAAGATTATTTCTCATTTGGGCTTGACAAATTATTTTGATCAAGTATCTTGTAACCAACATACACTGAATGCGCTCATGCGTGAGGAGAAAAATAATGAAATCTGAAAATGAAAGTTTTGGTGGCATCCCCGGTTTAGCTAAAGAAGATTTTATT
>CAIYES010000525.1 GCA_903925275.1 uncultured Bacteroidales bacterium | reverse complement strand
GCGGATTGTGGCTTTTTCTACAGGGTGCGTTTACCCGTTGGTTCCAATTGAATCAGGTGGTTGCAAGGAAACTGATAAGCCTTTTGCTATTGGCGAATATGCCCAATCGTGCCTGGGGCGAGAGCGGATGTTTGAACATGGAAGTTTGAAATACGGCACTGCGGTTTCATTAATCCGACTGAACTATTCGGTTGAAATGCGCTATGGCGTTCTGGTCGATGTAGCTTCCAAAGTCAAAAATGATCAGGTGATTGACCTGACGATGGGCTATTTCAATGTAACCTGGCAAGGCGATATGAATGTCGCATCATTGCTCAGTTTGTCTCAATGTACTTCACCTGCCCATATCATCAATGTAACCGGTCCTGAAACCCTTTCGGTGAGGCAGGTTGCTCTTGAATTTGGAGAGCTTTTCGGTAAAACTCCGATGTTCTGCGGAGAAGAAGCGACAACTGCTCTGTTGAGCAATGCGGCACATTCGCAAGATTTGTTTGGCAAACCGAACGTTACTCCTGAGCAAATTATCAGGTGGATTGCAAATTGGATCAACCACGAAAACAGGTTATTAAACAAACAAACCCATTTCGAAGTCAGGGATGGGAAATATTAGCAAAAAAACACGATATGAATCAGTTGAAATTGAATATGGAAAAACTTGATGCACTTTGGAGTGGTATTGTCATACCAGCCCTTCCATTGGCATTGAACGCAAACCGAAAGATGGACGAACGCCGGCAGCGAGCCTTGATGCGCTATTATCTGGATGCCGGAGCTGGCGGTTTGGCGGTTGCGGTTCATACGACCCAGTTCGAAATCCGCTTACCTGAAGTAGGGTTGTTCCGGCCAATCCTGGAACTGGCTAGAGAGGAACATGCCCGGTTTGTTGAGAAAACTAAAAAATCAATTGTTATGATTTCCGGAGTAATCGGGCAAACCGATCAGGCGTTAAACGAAGCCCAACTAGCTGCGGAGCTTGGATACGATGCTGTTTTACTAAGCCTTGCCGCATTGAAAGGTGCAACCAATGCTGAGCTTCTTCATCATTGCCGGGTTATATCTGAAATTATTCCTGTAATCGGATTTTACCTTCAACCGGCCGTTGGTGGTCGTAAGCTGGATGTCGATTTTTGGCGCGAATTTGCCCGGATCGAAAATGTAGTGGCCATCAAAATGGCTCCGTTCAACCGTTACCAAACGCTGGATGTGGTCCGGGGAGTCATCGAATCCGGGAGGGCAAACCAAGTGATTCTTTACACTGGTAACGACGACAATATCCTGATTGACCTGCTCACAGAATTCAAAATGTCGGATGGAAAGGATATCGTTTCAAAACGCATTTCAGGTGGACTTCTTGGTCATTGGGCGGTATGGACAAAAAAAGCAGTAGAACTGATTGATTTGGTTCACCAGTCGGATGCTGAAAGGGACATCCGGCATTTGCTGACTTTGGCCGCGCAGATTACCGATAGCAACGCTGCTTTCTTTGATTCGGCTAATAATTTCGCAGGGTGCATAACCGGCATCCATGAAGTATTGCGTCGTCAGGGATTACTTGAAGGAATCTGGACACTGAACGAAAAGGAAGTTCTTTCACCGGGACAAAAGGAAGAAATCGACCGTGTTTATAAAGCCTATCCTCATTTGAATGACGATGATTTTGTGAAAGAAAATATGGATCGGTGGTT
>CAIYES010000524.1 GCA_903925275.1 uncultured Bacteroidales bacterium | reverse complement strand
TGCAACGTACCATGGTCTCCATATTGAACCTGGGGGAATGGCATGCAATCCCTTCACGAAAATGTAACTGTTTACCAATCCGTAAATAACCAGGACAATGGTAAAAAAAACTATGAATGCGCCCGATTTCAATATTTTTTCTTTTTATTTATGATTTTGGTTGCAAAGATACCGTTTCATAAAAATATACTGTTAAATTTGTTCATCCAAAAACATATCCAAAGTTGATTCATGAACATTGGTACCAACCTTAAAATTTACTTTTTAAACCCTGAACGATGATTGATACAGGCTTCACCCTTAGCTGGATTGATTACACCATCATGATTGTTTATTTCGCTTTTGTGCTCGGCATTGGCTGGGCGCTGAAACGTTATATGAAAGATGCCAATGCATTCCTCGAAGCCGGTCGTTCGATGCCGGCATGGGTTGCAGGTCTGGCCTTTATCTCCACAAACCTCGGCGCCCTTGAGGTGATGGGAATGACCGGTTCTGGTGCCAAGTACGGGATGCTTACGACGCATTTTTACTGGATTGGAGCCATCCCCGCCATGGTCTTCCTGGCTTTGTTCATGATGCCGTTTTATTATGGCTCCAAAGCGCGGTCGGTACCTGAATATCTGAAACTGCGCTACGATGAGAAAACACGAGGGCTGAACGCCATCCTGTTTGCCGTGATGACGATACTAGCCTCGGGCATTTCGATGTATGCGCTTGCAATTCTGATGGAAAAGGTACTGGGATGGAACTTTCACCTGAGTTTGGTCTTGTCGGCGGCCATTGTGCTGGCCTATACCTATCTCGGGGGGCTATCCTCTGCCATATACAACGAAGTTCTTCAGTTTTTCATCATCGTCATCGGGTTGTTTCCCATCGTGCTGCTATGCATGAAGGACCTGGGCGGTTGGTCAGGCCTTCAGGAGCAGCTGGCGCCTATTGTCTCTGCCAAGGGGTATGCTCCCGATACCTGGACTACCACCTGGAAATATACCGGCTCGGCAACGGCAAATCCCCTGGGGGTTGAATGGTATGGAATTTTTGCCGGTCTTGGATTTGTGCTATCCTTTGGCTACTGGTGCACGAACTTCCTCATTGTTCAACGGGCTATGTCGGCCGAATCGACCACCGCCGCACGCAATACACCGCTCATTGGTGCGCTGCCCAAAATGTTTATCCCATTCCTCATCATCGTTCCTGGTATCGCTGCATTGGTATTGATGAATACACCGGGAAAAGGTTTTGCCCTGCCACTCAACGAGGCCGGTCAGCCGATATGGGATTATACCATCATCATGTTGCTTAAGCAATATCTGCCTGCCGGTGTGCTCGGTTTGGGCATTACCGCGCTGCTGGCCTCATTCATGTCGGGAATGGCGGGAAATGTTTCGGCATTCAATACGGTATGGACCTATGATATTTACCAGAGCTATATTCGTCCGGTTACCGGGGATAAGGCAGCCGACTCCCAGCATTATCTTAAAGTAGGGCGCATGGCTACAATTTTCGGGGTGATCGTCAGCATTGCGGCAGCTTACTTAGCCAGTCTCTTCGGAAATATCATGGATTTTCTGCAAACTATCTTCTCCATGATCAACGCCCCATTGTTTGCGGTTATTTTCCTTGGGATGTTCTGGAAAAGAACCACCGGACATGCAGCATTTACCGGGCTGCTCGCCGGATTCCTGATAGCATTGATTCATCATGGAGTCACCTTCCCGGTGGGAGCAGATACCCTCGTAAAGGGTGGCTGGATATGCAAACTCCATGAATACCCTGTCGAAATGGCCCAGAATTTCTGGACAGCTATTTTTGCATTCACCACCAGTGCAGTTGTCACGGTCGTGCTGTCATTGCTCACCCGCCAGAAGAAATCTGATGAAGATCTGAAAGGCCTGGTCTATTCCCTTACTCCCAGAATGGGTGTTGAACAGGTTCCATGGTACCAGCGCTCAACCACACTGGCCATTCTGGTTCTTACGATCGGGACGATTTTGACGATATTGTTCTGGTAATGAATACAATGTAAACAATGCAAGCAATGCAGACAATGCAGACAAAGCAAGTAATGCAGGGATTAATTAACAGATATTGAGGAATTTGAATCAAGGATTGAATTAAATCGATAAATTCACAAAGCCCTGGTAGGGCGACTTATAATAATTCACGGGTAAATCTGTGGCAGGCAATTGTAAAATTCAATAATTAACCAACCATTATGGGTATAGATATTAAGTTTCCGATCGGTCTGATGTTTTCAATTCTCGGATTATTGCTTTCCCTTTTCGGAATTTTTACGAACGGGAACAGCGAATTGTACACACGCTCACTTGGCATTAACATCAACCTGTGGTCGGGTCTTGGCATGTTGACATTCGGACTCATCATGCTCTTTTTGGCATGGAAAAGCAAAAAAGCGAAAACCCCCTGATATGAACCAGATTCAAAGGGCTTTTCTAAAAACACCAATCGGTTTTTTAGAAATAACAGGCTCTGAAGTTGGAATCCATAGTTTGTATTTTCTCGATTTCCGGGTAAAAGTTTCCCGGATACCTTCATGCCTGAAGTCGTGTGTTGATCAGCTGGAAGAATATTTTTCAGGAACACGGCAATCATTTGATCTTAAACTCGATCTGCAGGGAACACCGTTTCAGTTGAAGATATGGAATGAACTTCTTAAAATTCCATACGGAACATCGGTATCATACATGGAGATGGCACGCAGGATCAACAACCTGAAAGCAATACGTGCAGTTGGCGGAGCCAATGGACATAACCCGATTTCAATCATCGTGCCCTGTCACCGGGTAATTGGATCAAATGGCAGGCTTGTCGGCTACCGCGCCGGCCTGAAGCGTAAGAAATGGCTGCTGGAACATGAACATGCCTTCGCTCAGCGCGATCTTTTTTACGGAAAACTGTAAAATATTCTGAATTTCAGTTCATCATTTTGTTCTCACCATTAGAATACAACCGGATACCATAGGAAATCTATCATGCCTGTTGTGGTAAATATGTTAAACGTATAGTCATTGTAATGCTTTGAAACGAAAACGCTCCCTGCATATCCCATCGGAATTGAAAAACATAATCTGGCTGTTGTTGATTTTGATCAATAGTTCGGCTAGGCTGTTTTCACAGGAAAAGCTGGTGCATTTGGTGTTTGATCAAAAAAAACCGTTCCTTGTCAGCGCTGTTGTTACACAAAAATCGGGACAGATAAGCCTCCATGATTTCCAACCGCTGTTTTCGGTGGTCGTCGACAGTGTTCTCCATACCACCTGCAGTGATGCAAAACATTCAAACGATACCCTGTTCTTTACCCTGGCCGACAGCATTCGCGGATGGGCCGTGATTGAAAATAAATTCAAACCTTGCCTGAAGTTTACGGTTAGATTTTTGAATACAGGGAGGGGTGGACATTGCATTGAAAACCTTGTACCACTGGGAGAAAGCAAGGAAAAGGTTTACATCAGTGCTGCCGGTTCAAAAGAATGGCCAGGCTATCTGTGCCGGTCAAAACTTTACCGCCCGGGATTTGGGCCGGTGGGTGTTGTACTTCCCGACAATGCCTGGCATTTGGGGTTTGCCGATTTCCAGGTAATTCAAAACATCTCGCTTTCAGCTATAGCCAGAAGAGGCCAACGCGATAAAGCCAACACAGAGATTGACCGCTGGAAGGTGACACTCAAACCAGGCGGATGGGCAACATACAGCATCTTCATTGATGTTCATTCCGGAGATTGGCACGACGGACTTAAAATGATGTTCCAGGACAGATGGCTTTTTGACCTGCCGGCATTTAACAACAGCATGTTTGAACGCCATGATCTTACCTGGATGCGGAATTCATACATTATGCTGCTCCAGTTTGCATGGGATAAACAATATTATGACTACCGTCAGAAAAAATACACCTTTTACGAGAATCTTCACCAATATGACTCTCTCACCGGTGGGATCGATATATATACCTTGTGGCCGACCTGGCCGCGTTTGGGACTTGACGAGCGCAATCAATGGGATATGTACCGTGATTTGCCGGGCGGTACGGAGGAGTTGCGTAAGCAGGCGGAATTCATCCACAAGGCCGGGAAAAAATATTTTATCTCCTTCAATCCCTGGGACGAAGGAACCCGCAATGAGGATCAGCTCAGGGGCATGGAGGATCTGCTCCGTGCAACCAATGCCGACGGGGTGGTGCTTGACACCAAAGGGGAATCGAGCAAAGAGCTTCAGGCTGCAGCCGACAAGGTGAAACCAGGCATTATCATGTACAGCGAAGGAATGGCGGTTCCCAAAGATATGCCGGGTATCGTAAGCGGCCGGGTTCATGATGCGCTGGTTATGCCCCCGCCCCTGAACCTGAACAAGCTCATAAAACCCGACTTTGCCATCTTCAGGGTATTGCAATTAGCCGATGATCGTCTTCATCGCGAGCTCGCCATTTCGTTTTTTAATGGCTACGGGGTAGAAATCAACACCATGCGCCCAGGGCGCCCTGATTGGATTGAAGAGGAATTTGCTTATATGGGACGAACTACCAGCATACTTCGTGAAAACAATGCTGTTTTCCACAATTACAGCTTTTTCCCGTTGGTTCCAGCTTTGTCCGACTCAATTTATATAAACATGTGGGATTCGCCCGAAAAAAGAATTTTTACCATTTATAGTGTCAAGCCGAAAGGAAACACCGGAGCGTTATTTGAAACCGATCGCATCAATCTGGATCATCATGTTGTTGATCTTTGGAATCATCTCGAAGTAATGCCTGAGATGAACAATCAAAAGATGATCATCCCGGTGAAAATTGATCCCTTTGACCCGCTGTGGCTCAATACCAGAAGGGAAGGCAATGTAGGTTGCATCGCAATTTTCCAGAAATTATTGAAGGTGGTAATTTACGGCGACAACATTTCTATTAAAGCTCATAAAGGTGATAAAATTGTAATATCGGACGGAAATCCCACGTATCATTCAAAATTTTACACTTTACCTGCTACGGGTAAAATAATGGCATATCACGATCTTTTTAACTACTCCCCGCAAAAAATGGTGATACGGCTGTTCGATAAAACGGAATTACTCGACGAAACAGTTGTCATGACAGGGTTTGAGCCTGCAAAGAACACTTCAATTGTCCTGAATGATGAAGCTACAGAGAAGGAAACCATTGAAAACGCAATTCCAACGTTGATAACCCGGCACGAACTTACACCTCCGGCCGGTTCAGCGCCGGCATGTATGGCTGAGATTCCTGCAGGTAAATTCAGATTTTACACCAAACGCGATCCGAATACGGTTGAGCCTTTTATCCCGTTTCCAGACTTTACCGATATGGTGACCGTGACGATGCCCCGGTTTTTTATGGATATCACCCCGGTGACAAATGCGCAATACAAAGAATTTCTTATCCAAACAGGATATAAACCGGATGATACGACGAATTATCTGAAACATTGGACTCATCAAGCTCCCGCCGAAAATATAAAAAATCTGCCTGTGGTTTATATAAATTCTGACGATGCCAGAGCGTATGCAAAATGGTCAGGAAAACGCCTCCCGACCGAGCAGGAATGGCAATATGCGGCACAGGGAAGCGACATGCGGAAATATCCTTGGGGAAATCGGCCCGACTCAGCCAGATGTAATTTTAACCTGAATCATGCAACCCCAGTTGATAAATTTCCGGGCGGTGCAAGTCCTTTTGGAGTAATGGATCTTGTAGGAAATGTCTGGCAAATGACCTCGGATATTTACGACAACGGAAGTTACTATTTCGGGATTATCCGCGGAGGCAGCTATTACCATCCGACCCAAAGCACCTGGTATGTCACCGGAGGTCCATTGCCCGTTGACCATCCCGAAATGTTATTGCTGATTGCCCCCGGCCTCGACCGGAATGCGACGGTGGGATTCCGGTGCGTCAAAGACAGTGAGCCCTAAACAATCAAGGTTGTTCAGTCTGCCATCGTTCAGAATGTTCTAATTCTTATAGAGCCACGCGTCTTTGTAGGTTTTCTTAACCTCTTTCAACTTTGTCATGGCTACTGATTTTGTGGGTGATTGAAAAACGGATAACCTGATTTTTTCGTCTTTGGTAATCACTTTTGCATCCGGAAAATCTTTGGCTTTCAGGGTATTTACAAGTTTGGTAGCTACCTCCATCGACAGGTTTGTTTTCACAATGATATAATACATTTTCTGAGCAGTATCATTGCTTACGACTGGTGCAGCCGGTTCAGGTAAAGGGATGTCAACCGGTTTGGAAACAAGGGTGTCGGGTTTAATTGGTTTCACCTTATTTATCTTAGGCTTCTTCACAATTGGAGCAGGCTTCAGGGTATCTTTTACGGCCATTTCGGGGATGGTGCCGCAAACGCTGGCAACTCCTTCGGGATCGGTCACTTCACCAAACCAGGCACAGGCATAATTTTCATAAACGGCAATTCCGAGGGCATTCCATTGCTTTCCCTGCCACTTCCCGCTATTCAGTAAGAAGCTGTTAAAATAATCTTCTGTTTTCCACACCATGATGATGGTGTCGGTTAATAAAGGATTGTTTTCCCAATATACAATTTCATATGCCCTGGAGGGATAGGTTGTCAACTCGCGGGGTTTGTCCCATACCGAATTTTTCTTGTTTTCATCCCTCGGATAACAAAATGGCTTCCAGAAACTTTTGCCCGACCATGAATGAAAATTGCAAGGTCCCTGGTCGGGATGATGGAGAGAGAGATCCTTTACGTGCAGTGCCGCTACATAACACAATGATTTTGAAAGTGGAACAGCAGGGAGGGCATATTGCTGCCGGTAATCGTTAATCATTTTATATAGTTCCATTACGTTTGGACTGATGCAGAAATTCACAGGAACAGGATTACCTTGTTTGACTGGTACCTGCCCGATGGCATTTGTACACATAGCAGATGTCAGGATCAGCAATCCAATCAATGGCAGAACAGTTGAAATTTTCAGTTTTCTCATTTTTTCTTCAAAGACGATGTTATCTGGTTGGCGCTCACCACCAGGTTATTTCCGCGATCGAGCAACCGGGCATAAAAAGCATATGCACCAAGGTTATTTTCAATTTTTATCAACAATTTATTCCAACCCTGGTTCATGGAAAGCTGGATTTCGCCCTGGTCGGGTTCCGCTATACGTTCGCCGAGATAGCGGTAAACCTCTTTGTTGTTGAAAAACACCTTGCCTCCGTCATCGGTTCCGATAAACAGTGTCACCTTGCAGGCAGCAGGAGAAAAAATATAGGTAACGGCATAGGTCACAACCATTTCCTGCGGGCTGATTTCATCCACCAGGGAGAGTAATCCATTCACCGGGGTTTGTACGTATTTCCAGCGAATAGGTTTCCGCCCGGCTCCAGAATAATCTTTTTGCAGGTCAACAATCGTCTCGGGAAGGTAAACAGAATCAAGTCCGCGGCGATTCGATGCGGTTTTACGGGGATTGGGAAAAGGCCCGAGTATATACCATTCCGGAATATAGAAACGCTTTGGCTCCATGCTGATCCCGTCGAGTCCGATGTAATATCCATTGGATGATACATTTTTCCCGGTAACCACGAATTGGATATCTACCGACCCTGTCAGGGTTTCTAACCCTGTCAGGGTCACCTTCCCGTTTGGCATGGTATGCGGGGAGTATCCGCTGATAGTTCCTGCTTTTACGTTGTTTACAAATATATCTGCATTGCCGTAATCGGGACCCTTTGAATAATAGATGTTCATATCATAAACCGCCTCCCGCAGACCATTGAGATCCAGACCGAAAGACGATTTGTCGCGTGCTTCGATCACCACCTGTTTGTTGCCGCCCCATTCAGGTCCAAAATCAGACATATCCATCACCTTCGACTTTAATCCGTCGAGCCTGAACTTAAGGTTTTCAGCTTCATACAGGCGTGCCGGTTTTACAATACGCAACGGAATCCGCTGACCGGCAATAGGGAAAGGTGGAAACGGTTCGTGTGGCTCCATCTGATACCAGTAAACCGTTGAACTGTAATCGGCAATATCCTGGTTTCCATGGCCATGTTCAATGGTCATGGTGATATTTTTTTTGAATGGTATGGGATCAAGTATGTATTGCCGGTAGGCGGAAATCTGTCCAAGCGTGTCATTTTTGTAGATCAAACCGTTGTATGGACCTGCAAATTCGCCTTTGTTAAAATACCAGCCGCTCGAAAAATAATCCTCCGTACCTGTACCGTGAATCGATGGTTTTTTCTCCCCGTCAACATAAATCATATCATCCCCTTCAAGGTAACTCATGCCGCCATCATACGACTGCATGTTGAGGTTAGCACCAATGATGTGCCCTTTCCCCTGAGCTTTGAGCAGCACGTAATTGGAATCATAATTGGTACGTATGCTCCGGTTCCACTGGGCATGGAAGTAAGCCACTTCCGGTTCCAGCGCACCTTCAAACTTCTGATAATCTATCTGATAAAAAAATCCCGGGATTTCCTGCCGGGTTTCGTTGGCTATCTCAATTCTTGCACTGCTTTCAAAAGGCATAGGAAAATAACAGATGTACCCGCCGCTGGTCATTCCAAGGTATTGCGAAATGTACTGCCTGTATTTGAATCCGCAGCCAAAGAAATCGCCAAGAGGAACTTCAACAGACGGTCTTGTTTCATCATCCCAGTATATGCGTATGACAATACGGCGTAAAAAATAGGGATCCCGCGAATCAACGGCAAACCAAATCCGTACAATCATGCCCGGGCCGCTGACATTAAAAATGGTCGCCTTCTTACCAGGTTCGATGATGATCCTGTCGTTGTTTCCTCCTGATGTATCAGAACTTGAAACCTGAATAAGCTTGCTGCTCTTAAGATAAGGTAGCGCAGCAGGAGATATCAGGTTCTGAATATCCGCACGGTTGCCCGTATTGCAGGATGTAAGACTCAGTATAATAAGCAACTTCACAATCGCAGTCAGCAAAAAAGATCTTTTCATAAAGGTCATATTCAACTCACAAAGGTACTACTTCTGATTTTCATCGATCAATAATTTTGCAATGATCGCATCCCAAATGTAATTGGGTGGACAATTCAAGTTCTCATTGTCGGGACTGTAGGATTCCCAGTAGTTGTGGTTTTTCGACAATTGAACTTCGACACAATTAACCATTTTGCCCGCTAACTGGCGGGCTATGTCGGTGTACCCATAATTGCGCAGCCCATCGTACACCATGTAATCCCAGAGCATCCATACCGGGCCATTCCATTTGCAGCAGTAATCGACATTAGGACTGTACCATGAATCCTGTGCCGAGAGGGTGGGAACACCATATTTTCGCCAGAATTTCGTAGTGTCGGTAAGCGTCTGCACCAAACGGGCTGCGCGGTCTTTCGGCGCTGCTTCTGCCCACAATGCCAAAAACCCGATGATCTCCTGCCGCTTCAGGTCACGTGTCATAAATTGAAACGAATGATCTTTTTTATTGACAGAATAATAAAATCCCGTAGTTTCATCCCACATCCGCTCATTTACAAGCTTGGTTGTACGCTCTGCAAGGGTTATCCATGCTGTTGCCTCTTTGGTTTTGCCAAGGATTTCAGCCATCTTGGCCAGACATCGTTCTTCCTTAATTACCATGAGGGTGAGATCCAGGCACTCAAGTTCGTCCGAAATATCTTCTTTGTCCACATCGAGATAACGTTCGGCTGAAACCTGAAACACGGCATTGTACCAGTCGCGAACGTTTTCAATGATCCCATAAGGACCCCATTCGAATGTGCCATCCTGGTCGGTGTCACGGTTTTTGATCAGCCAATCCACATACCTGCTGCCTGAAGCATAGGCATCCGCCAGAAACTGTTTATCCTTGCCCGCCTTGTAAACTTCCAGATTTATCCAACTGAAAAACGGACTCGAGGTTGTCGACATGTTTTTGTGCGGGTCATCCTGCATCCCCCGCGGACCATGCCGGTAGGCTATCAATCCGTCTTCGCGCTGTTGCTCCATGTACACCCGCTGTGAACCCTCGGCCGATTTTGGATCCATGTAGGCGTAAGCCATCATACTCAGCGATTCGTGGAGAACCTGATGCCCGTGGCCCCATCCCCACAGCGGATTCCGGGAAAAAACATAGAAATTATACTTTGTTTTTCCCGATGGCGGGTACATGCATCCCCGCGCGAGGTTGAAAGCACTCAGATAGGCGAGTTTCTCCGGCTGGCTTTTAAAAGCGATCCGGGGAACATTTGAGTAGAGGATCAGGTTATCTTCAAAATATATTTTCAGCATGAAATTCTTCACTGAATCAACCTGATGTATCAGTTTTTCAGGATCATTTTTTTGATCCTGAAAACCCCTCAGATACCTGAAATTGACCGATTCACCTGGTTTCAACCGCTTCTTGAGATGCAATGCAATAAAATCAACCAATCCGGTTGATTTCATGTTGAGTGAATCGCCCCGTTTGTTTGAATAAAAATCGGTTTTAATTACATTGTAAAAATCCTGCATATCCCCGTTATATCCGCCATGAGAAGCGGATTTGTAACTGCTTGTAAAAAAATCCATGACATGTGTCGGGTAGCCATATGCCGTTTTCAGGCTGCTGATCAAACGGTACGGGCTTTCGTAGCGTTGCGTTGTATAACCATCCGAAGCATTATCAAATCCTGCAATCTCCAGCGAATCGTTTCCCATTTCAAGGATCGGGTATGCCGCCACTTCATGTACGATTTTATCGATGTTTTTTACCTCCATATCGACCATGGCCATAGATGAACTGTAAACAAAAAAGGTCTCTCTGACCCGGATCCCGCGAAAGGGTTCATATTCAAGAATCGCCATGTCGGGAAACGAAAAACGCACAACCGGCTTGGCAAGATATTCGCCGATCCCGGGAATGACTACTTCATCAACTTTCCAGATGCAGAACATGGTGCCGGCATGGTCGGATGAATAACTCACCGGACGGCAATCGGAGTAATAATCCATCTTATAGGCCTTGTCGCCGTAAAGTGTTGACCTTGACATGGCAGCGGAATAGGTTGTATACAGCGGATCGCCTGCCCTGGCGGAGATGCGTAAATAATTTTCAATTGGCTTGAATTGCTGCGCTGCCATTCCCAGTCCAAAGAGACCGAACATCACAAGGAGTATTGATTTTTTCATTGCGAAAAAGGGTGTTGAAGTGAATTGGGGATGAAAGTATGGAATTTTCAAATTGATGGCCGTGAAAAAATGATGAATTTATAAACAAATGTGCCTCACCCCACGGCGCTCTCAGGGAGACAATTGCCTCACCCCGTGGAGAGGGGGAGAAAGGAAAACAAAATATCATCTTATTTGACAACAATCACGGTCTTGATGCGTTAATATTCGATCAATTTAAAAAGAACAAATAAACCAACAATTAAACTTAATTCCATAGGATATGTCATTACTGAACTTAATTGAAAAAGATGATGCAACCGGACGGGTTGCTGAAATTTACGAAACCATGATCAAAAACATGGGTTTTATCCCAAATGCTTTTAAAGTTTACAGCCCGAGCGAATATGTACTTGACAAGCAATTTGCCAACCTTGGCCATTATATGAGGCATAAAACGCTTGGAGGAAAACTCCTGGCTTTCATTCGTCTGCTGGTTTCCGAGCAGGAACAATGTGCCTACTGTGTCGGTATGAACTCGGGTATCCTTCTTCAATACGGTGTTTTGCCGGAAATGCTGGAAGGAATAAAACATGATCCATCAACAGCCCCGCTTGATGAAAAAGAACTGGCTATGCTGCTCTTTGTATTAAACGTGGTAAAAAACTCCAATGGCATTGTGCAGGCTGATGTAGATAAACTGAGAAGTCTGGGATGGTCTGACACGGATATTCTGGAAGCAGCGTATCACGGCGCCTCACAAATTGGCGCTGATAAGATATTTAATGCTTTTAAGATAGAATCGGACAGGTAACCTTTATCTTTTTATCTAAAAGGGACTGTTGAAATTTTGTGCCTACGGCACAGTCGTACACACAGAAATATGAGCCTGCTCCGAAAAGTGACAAAGAGTTTTCGGGGTGGGCTCAACGTTTAGGATAATACACTAATTTTCTTTCAATGTGTCCGGTATATGCTCCGTTTTCTATCTCATAGATTTTAGTCCAATTTCCGCAAGTATCTGAAGATATTGGGTTATATGAATGTTCATCTGATAGAATATGTTCCTTTTTACGATATGTTTTTTGGGAAATCAGATTATTTTTGGAATCATAGGAATATTCTTTGGTACTTAATAAACTATCAAAATCCTTGGAGAAAAAACATTTTTCAGCTATATTATTAGAATCATTGAAGTAAAAAATATCATAATTTGAGAAAGACTTAACATCACTATTTGAGTTTGAGGAATACCTGGCAAACATGAAATATTGTATTCTTTTAATAGTCCCATCTTGATTATAGGAATAGGAATCTTTGTGATTGATCGGGAATAAATTATTATAGCATGGCATAGATAAAGTGTCCTCGTGCCTGTAAAAAGCTGAGATTTTTCTGCCGATAGAGTCATATTGATTATCGACCCAAACATGTTTTTTGGGTGTAGAACTAGAGTCACTATAAACAATTTCTGTAATATCCCCGCTTTTATTGTAAGTAGTAATAATGTTGTAGGAAAATTTGTAATAAATTACACGATGATCCTGACCAGTCTTAGTGTAATGATATTCAGATGATTGAAAAACTTGTCCTTTTAAATTTTGTTCTTTTAGATCGTTGAAGACTATTTTCTTTTGATTTGTTTTGTTAACACAAGATAAAGCAACAATGAAGGAACTAATAGTGAGGGAAAAAATTAGAAAATGTTTTTTTTTCATATCATTTCTATTGAAAGTTTTAGAGTCTGTTTAAATTTCTTATTTAGTTATATTTCTGTGTGTAAGACTGTGCCGTAGGCACAAAATCTGTGTAGAAATCGAATGTTCTGAGAACCATTTCGTCCCGTACGGGACGAAATAATGCATCTATCCCTGTTATTCTACAAACATAAAATCCCTACTAAAGGGATTTAAAAACAAATTTAAACAGACTCTTATCAATGTTATTTATTTTTTTATAGAACCCTTATAATTGATTGACGGCATTTCATCCATCAAAAATCTTACGGCAATCCCTGCCCATATGTATGTTTTGTTCCATCCGGACTGCAGATCATCGGCGCTGTAAAACTCCCAGAATACATGATCTTTTTTCAGGTGATGGATCATGTTCTTAAGCACTTTTTCAGATAGTACGGCCGCATCCTTGTTGTACCCGTAATCACGGAGTCCGCGGTACAGCAGGTATTCCCATTGCACCCACACCGGACCGTTCCAATAGCCGATCGGACAATAATAATCACTTTTGGCCGACAACGATGGTATTCCGTAAGGCCTCCAGAATTCTGCAGTATCCTTCATCTTTTCAACGAGTAAGGCCGCTTTCTCTTTATCGGCAACCCCAGCCCAAATGGGCAGAAAGCCAATAATTTCTTTGATTTTCAAATCCCCTGGTGATTTATAGCTGAAGGTATGGTTATCCTTATTGACGTTGTAGTAAAACCGGGTTTCTCCATCCCAAAGCGTTTCATTGATCAGAGCTGCTCGATGGGATGCATCATCCTTAAACTGCTGCGATTCACCCCGAAATCCCAGCAACTGAGCCATCTCAGCCAGCGATTTGGCCTCCATCACCAGCATAGAATTTACATCAGGGCCTTCGAAATTTGCCGGCCAGCCGACCTTATCCCAAACAGCCACACGGGCATCGCGTACCGATTCCAGCTCTGCATGTGCGCCCCATTCGCACAAACAGTCTTTATCAGCATCCCGGTTTGCTACATAATATTTATAAAATTTCTTTCCTGATTCATAGGCTTGCCGAAGGAATTTTAAATCACCTGTTACCTTATATATCTCCAGGTTTTCATAGTTATACCAGGGTGCTGAACTCGTGAATTGGCCATTGGTTTCAATCGTTTCATCCAGATAGGGACCGGTTCTGTAATTGATATAACCATCGGGGCGCTGCCTGTCCATGAAAACCCGTTGCGAATTCATGGCCCCTGCCGGATCCATAAAGGCATATGCCATCATGGCAAGGCTTTCATGGAACACCTGTCCGCCATAGCCCCAGCCCCATCTGGGTTCACGCGAAAAAATATAATAGTTGTAACGGCATGATCCTTCAGCAGGCATCATGCACTGACGCATGAGCGAAAAGGCGCTCCAGTAAAGCATTTCCTGATCCTTGTCGACAAAGGAAAGTCGTGGAATCCTTGCATACGCCTGCTCATCTTCTTTAACCAACTGCTCCATATCCAGGTTTTCCGGTATATCAAATCGCTTATCAAGCAGCGTCGCACCTCCGGAAGGGAGTGAATCTCCTTTGTCAATTAGACCTGTTTCAACCCTGAATGATGTGACCTCCCCCGGTTGCAATGTAAAATTCAAGGTGCTGATAATACCTTTGATAAAACGGCTGGCATGCTTTTGCCTTGCCATCGACCTCCGTAAATCAGAGTAAAGAGTATCCGCAGTTTTACCGGTTTCTCCCCGAAAGCACCACCCTGACGGGGTGTTCGACCCCGACAGGGTGTACCACCCCGTCAGGGACTCTGAAACTGGGATATGATGTTCAACCATCCAGCCATCACGCTTTTTCTTAAGGGGAAAGGTACATCTGTTTGCAGGATGCTGAGGTTCAATATCCATGATACTGTCGCCTGAGGGATAGTAAAGGTAAGGTTTGGCCGATATTGAAACCGGGAAGTGTCCCTCATTGATTATCCGGTACTGAACGACAGCGCTCTGAGAACTGTATACTACAAAAAAGACCTCGACACGCAGATCCCTGAACGGATAGTAAAAGTATTTCACAAGATCGCTGTAAGAAGTGGTGACAACAGGTTCCCGGTATAATTCATTAAGTCTGAATATCAACCGTTTTCCCGATTGAAAAGCGATGCCAAGATTCGGGCCTTCTGCAGAGATGAATTCCACACCCGACTCACCATCATTCCACTGAAACTGGTATCCCTGGTCGTTTTTATACTGTGACCTTGCGGGTGGCGCTGCATAGGTGGTGAACAAGGCATCGGTTTTTACAGCCTGAAGGTGGGAGAGGAATTGTGCGCCGGCAAATAGTGAAAGATGTGTGAAAAGCAGGAAAATGAAAGGCCTGGTAAAACGCGTGACCATGTTAATTGAGATTGATGGTGATTGTTTTTATTCCGTATTTGTTCACCGATTGTTCAAAGTCGACTGCAAACCTGAAAACAGAGCCTTCCCGTTTAATTAACCTGGCATTTTCAGCGGAAGTTATCGAACGACCGGGCGCATAGAACTCAACAATCCCGCTGGTGCCGCTTTTCCCCTCAACTTCTACCTGGTAACGGTTTACCGAAAACCGGGTAGAAATGATCCGCAATCCTTCGGCCGGATCGCCCGGTTTTGGATCTGAAACAGCCGGTAATACTGATATTCCCGGCTCTGTTTCAACCACAAGACGGGCAGTTGATTGCAGGTCAAACGCTGTTATCATCGTCATCGCCTGTCCGGTTTTAAATACACTAAATGGAATATCCTTTTGATTGAGGGTTACTTTTGTTATTTGGGTAGCCGGAGGAAATGCAGGCATGAATTCGATTTTCAGGGACTTTCCCTGGTCGAGCGAAAAATTAAATGTCGACGAGGATGCGGCAGGCTTGCCTGCTGCAGTATCATTCAGTCGTGAAAAATTAAAATCAACCAACCGGCTGTCTATCCTGATATGCTTAACATTCAGCGAATCCCACTGTGCCGGCAGGCGGGGGGAGAGGCTCAGTTTATTTTCCTGAGCGCTGATGTAAAGCCCAAGCATCCCTTCAATCGCCGGCTGCAGAATCATGGTTTCCGACCAGCACTGATGTGCGCACACACCCGATGGCCGGTATTCGGCGCCATTCAACACCTCTTCTGCAAATCCCAATCCCCAGTTTTTATAAATATTCAGGTTGTTCATCAGGTGAGCATAACCCTGCAGATAGTTGCCTGTTGCATATTCTGCAAGTGAAGTCCAGCCAGTAAAGAGTGGCCACACGCTTCCGTAATGGTATCCGGTGGGTTTGAACCAGGGGCTGTCTTCACGTAAAATTCTTACCCCCCAATCGGTCGTAAAAGCATTGCCGGCATACTGTTTCAAACACAAGGCGGCCTTTCCGGGATCCGTCATCCTGAAATAGATGGGAACGGCAGGCAAAACAGTGGGCTCATGGCGAAAAGATCCGTCCCGGTTCTTCCCGTATGAAAAAAATTGCTGCTGATCACTCCAGAAATCGGTGTTGATTATCTTTTTCAACTCATCTGATTCCCAGGAATAGCTTACAGCTTTATCATCGTTCATAAATGCAGCCATATTTGCAGCCTCTGCCAGTGCAGCAGCCCACGATCCGGTCATGTAAACCGTGGCATGTGAACCATAGAGTTCACCGCCTTCAACCCAACCGTGGCCGACATTGGTGTTTTCGATGAGGTGGTCGTGGTCGGTGTCGGTTGAAAAACAAAAACCGATGGCACGCTTTACATTAGGCCAGATAGTCCTTAGAAATGCAGTATCGTTGGTATGGCGAAAATACTTCCCGGCCAGTACGATATATAGTGGAGTGGCATCGGCTGCATCGTAATGGATGAGCCCGGCGGTGCTGGCTTCGTGCAGTATTTTTCCGGAAAGATCCTGGTATTTATTGAAAAATTCAAGCTCAGCCCTGACTTTAGAAAAATCACCGCAATCAAGCAACGCAAAGCTGCTCCACTCACCATCACGGCCAAAATACCAGCCATAGCCAGGCCTTCCATTCACCTTATGTTCACCATCCCAGCCATGACGTGTGGTTGAATACCCCGCCACCAATGCTTTTCCCATCCCCGGTGTGTTTATAAAAAACCGATCGGTGGCAAGCAACGCCCAGCGGTAACCTTTGTTGAAATTTTCATCTGGAGATGTTATGAGCAGGCTTTTCGCAAGGATTTCATCAGCATGGCGCAATGCATTCCCGAATATTTGTTTCGGGTTATGAATGGCCGTGTTGAATTTCGCTTTGGTAGCGGCATATCCTTCATTCGTTGCAGTGAAAACCACATCCATGTTGTCATTCATCTCCAAATGATATTGAAACAACCCGGCTGCCTGAAATTTTTCTGTCGGAATGCCATGAAATGAGCTGTCCTTTTTAACCCAGGTAAATCCGTCAAACCGACCCTCCAGATGAAGAACAGGTTTCTTTGTTGCTCTGATCATGACATTCAGATCGCCCGATTGATCCTGAACACCGAATGCATCAAGATCAAAATCCCATGAATAACAGATCGATCCGGTGACCTTTTCAGAGTAAGGCCACATCCAGCGCAGGTTCGACTTAACCCTGATGATGAGTTCGGCAGCATAAACCCCGCGGTACTCATAATGGATCACCCCATTGGGATCTGTTGGGTCACTGACCACGATCTCCTTCAGGTAGCTCCTTGGAAATTTATACAACCTCGAAAAAAACGCCGGACTCACTTCGATTTCAGGCCGTTCATCGTTAAGCCAGAAAATAGAATCCTTATATTCGAACCTGATCCCGACTTCATAATCCCTGAAGGCCATAAAAGGATGAGCCCATACCTCTTCAATACCTCCTTTTTCGGTGCCCATCGTCAATATCCGTTCACCGGCCACATCCCAGAAATTGTCCGTTGCATAAAGGTTTTTCAGGGAAAGGTTGCCGGACTGTTCTTCCCATTTTTGTGAAGGAGGCACAGCCAGCAGCAATTGATCTGTTTGTGGACGTTCCGGACATGAATTGACCACGTTTGGCGAATAATTCCAGTAATGCTCCGGCTGACTCTTATACTTATCCAACAGGTAGTTAAAACAATTGGCAGTGAACAATTCCAGATGTGCCCTGTTCAGGTTGGCAAGGCTGTAATTCATGTAGCCGCCCACCGCCAGCACTTTCCCTTTTCCGGGAGTATATTCGAGCACAATTTTTGAGTTTTCACGCAAAAAGATATAGTCCCAGTCAACGGCCACTACCTTGCCATTTTGCGGGATACGATCACCGAAAAATCCTGAAATCCTGGTAGTTATATCGGTTACTGGCCGGCTGATGTAAGCGCCGCCATTCAGTCCCCCGAAAACCGGATGCTCCCTGAATGCATGAAACCCGAGTTTTCGTCCATTCCCGTTGTCGATGCACGATTTAGTACTGTCGGTCAATCGTTGTGGTTCAAATCCCAGTACATTGAGATAATGAACAGCCTGAAGCGTAAGTAAGAGCCGGCCACCATTTTCGACATATTTTTTTAAAGGCTCCATCAACTTTTCGCTGGTTTCGGCAACGGTAAACCCAGTCGTATCCACCCTGTGGAACCACAGAACCGAGAAGCGGCTTAGTTTTTTCGCTTGTTTTTCAAGTTCCCTGATCGTAATAAATTCCGCTGAAACACCATTGATTTCCTTGAGAAAAGCAAATGCGTTTTTACTTTCCTCATTCGATTGATCATAGGGAAGGAGGCTTACAAACCCAATCAATGGTTTCGCATCCTGGTTAACTTTGGCAGATGATTTTTTGGTGAGCGGGATGGAATGCATCCGCATGCTCTGACCTTTTACAGCCTGTGCGTTCACAGAGTCGAGGGAAAAGATGATCGAAAGCAACAAACAGACAACAAAATAGTTGCGATATGTTATCATAACAATTTATTTAACTCAATTAATGATGAGATCAAGGGAACGCCAAGCTTTTCCAACCGCTCACGGCTTTGATGCCCGTTCGGGATCAGAATACAATCAATGCCGATTTCTCCGGCCACTTCGGCATCATGACTGGTATCCCCGATGAACAAAAGTTTCTCTTTTGAAATTGTCAGGTCACCGATTAATTTGATGCCAATATCTGTTTTGCCGTGCGCATAATGGTCATCTAATCCGCAGATATGGTCAAAAAAGCTAAAAACTCCCAACGATGTTGTTTCAAGGATCAGCTCGTTTTGCTCCCTTGCCGATAAGATGGACTGGGCGAATCCACGGGAAGCGAAATGGGTAAGTACCTGAAGCGCTCCGGGTTGGAGACGGGTTTCACCTTGACGTTTGTTGTACCGGATGATAAACTCCATTCCAACCTCATCAAACGGCTCAATGTCAAAGTCATAGCCAAGCTTCATGTAATAATCCTTCACAGGGAAGTCAAACAACTCCATATATTCGTCAATTGTTTTGAGTGGCATACCCCGCTCTTTCAACATGCCGTTCATCACATCTACGCATAGCCAGGCGTCGTCGAGCAGGGTACCATTCCAGTCCCAGATGATATGTGAGTAATTCTTTAGTTCAATCATCAATTTCAGTAGTTTTGTACCTGGTAAAAATAACTAAAAATCATCAACCGCCCAATGAATTATGATGCCTTTACCAACCCGCTGAAGCAACTCGAAGATTGTACGCTTTGTCCACGTAGTTGTCACGCAAACCGGTTTGTGGCAAATAATGGTTTCTGCCGGAGCGGCGCTTCCTTTAACATAGCTTCTATCTGCATCCATCACGGTGAAGAACCTGCCATCAGCGGCAAGAACGGGATCTGCAACATATTTTTCACCAATTGCAACCTGCAATGCATCTATTGTCAGAATTTCCAGATCAGCGATAACCGTATTAGTCGTTCATTTTCTTCAATGGCACTGGAGGATGTGATTTCCGCGATCACCGGTATACTTGACCAGGGCATTAACAGGGTGGGGTTTGTCTCTCCGTCACACTTCATTCCGCAGATACAGGTGATCATTGCAGTGATTCATTCGCTTGGCTATAAACCTGTGTGGGTATACAATACCAATGGATACGACCACCCGCATACCCTGCGATTGCTGGAAGGGATGATCGATGTGTATCTGCCTGATTTCAAGTATCTGGAGCCTCAACTGGCACATGACTATTCAGGAGCCCGCGACTATCCTGAATTTGCTATGAAGTGTCTGAAGGAAATGATGCGCCAGAAAGGCCCTGTACTTTTCAGGGACGATGACAATACAGCCGAATCAGGGATCATTGTTCGCCATCTGGTGTTGCCCGGTCAGGTTGAAAACAGCCTGAAGATCATGCGGTTCCTGGCAGAGGAGATTTCTCCAAGGATCCATGTTTCATTGATGTCGCAATATTACCCGGTAAAACGGGTGACAAACCACCCTCAGCTTGGACGTTGCGTTACAGAGGCTGAATATCAAAGGGTGGTTGAGGAAATGGATAGACTTGGCCTTTCCAACGGCTGGATCCAGGAATTTGAAAGCAACGAATTCTACAGGCCTGATTTCGACCAACCCCATCCCTTCGGTTAGGATTACGCTTTTCATTGTTCATTTCGCACTTCACGGCATCTGACATCATGCAACCTGACACTTTCATCGTCAAAATCCTACTGGTCATAGAAAATCCTTGTGATGTTATGGTAATCTCATTACATTTGGTGCGAAGAATTTCAGTTCATTTCTGACTTTTCGTTTTTAATTTTTTCCATTTAATCATTAACCCTGTCCTCTATGAAGAATGTTTACGCACTGTTGCTAACCTGTTTGTTTCTGGCTCCTTACTATGCCGGATTTTCCCAGGATAACGCACAAGAAAAGAAATCAGATTCCGGCTATGTTTTTACGATGGTAAAACAACTTCCGGCTACCTCTGTAAAAAACCAGTACCGTTCAGGAACATGCTGGAGTTACTCTGCCATATCCTTCCTTGAATCAGAGTTGCTGCGTACCGGCAAGGACACCTTTAACCTTTCCGAAATGTTTTGTGTGCGCAATGCCTACTCCGATAAAGCTTCCCTTTATATCCGCTTCAACGGGAAACACAATTTCAGTGGGGGAGGGGCAGCCCATGATGTTACCAGTGTCCTGAGAAACTATGGTATGGTCCCTGATGAGGCCTATTCGGGAATGACCATCAATGAACCAAATCCGGTACATGCTGAAATGGATGCCGTGCTCAGCGCTGATGTTGAGGCCGTGATTAAAAATGGAAACAAAAAGCTCACCCCTGTATGGCACCAGGCATTTGATGGTTTGCTTGATGCCTATCTCGGCAAGGTGCCTGAAAAATTCACCTACAAAGGCAAAGATTATTCCCCGAAATCATTTGCCGATATGCTTGGCCTCAACCCAGACGACTATGTTGAACTCTCTTCATATACCCATCATCCTTTTTATTCAAAATTTATCCTGGAGGTGCCCGATAATTGGGAAATGGGCGAAGTTTACAATGTTCCTGTGGATGATCTGATCAGGGTGATTGACAACTCATTCGAAAACGGTTACACGGTAGTTTGGGGCGCTGATGTTAGTGAGAAAGGGTTTTCCTGGAAAAATGGCGTGGCGGTGGTTCCCGATAAAAATGCCACTGAAGTGGCAGGCATGGAAAGTGCAAAATGGTCAAAGTTGTCGGATGCAGACAAGGATAAGCTTCTTTACAAATTTGACAAACCGTTGCCCGAGAAAAAGATCACGCAGGAGATGCGCCAGATCGAATTTGACAACTACCAAACCACCGATGATCATGGCATGCACTTCACCGGCATCGCCAAAGATCAGAATGGCGCTAAATACTATTTAGTAAAGAATTCATGGGGCACCGAAGGAAGTCCTTACAAAGGATATTTTTACGCCTCAGAAGCTTATGTACGGTTAAAAACCATGGATCTCATGGTGCATAAAAATGCCATCCCGAAAGATATCAGAAAAAAACTCGGAATAAATTAGTTCATTATCAATAACACCCCCCCCCCGGAAATTCTTCTTGATCGCTACTAATCCTTCAGGCGAGGGGCCGGGGGTGAAGCTAGCAAAGCTTAATTTCAGATTTCAGATTTCAGATTTCAGATTTCACATTTTTACCCTTGTGGTATAAAAATTACGGGTGTGTCGATAAGTCTGAAATCTGAAATCTGAAATCTGAAATGTGAAATTCCATTTACCCCCCCCGGAAATTCTTCTTGATCGCTACTAATCATTCAGGAAAGGGGCCGGGGGTGAGGTGCTATAATTGCCACCGACCTTGACAGGTAGGTTTCGTAAGTGCCTCTGCCAGCAACGCCAGGTAGTCATTCCTTGGGATCAGACTTGCTCCGAGATTCAAAAGGTGAGACGTCTCCACCTGGCAGTCGATGAATTTGAATCCATGGCGTTTGCAAAACTCCACTAAGCCGTGAAATGCTACTTTAGAAGCATTACTCATGGAAAAGAACATGCTCTCTCCGAAAAATGCAGCGCCAAGCGACACTCCGTAAAGGCCTCCAACAAGCTTACCGTCATAGTAAGTTTCAACGGAATGAGCAAATCCCTTGTGGTGCAACGCTGTATAAGCTTCAATGAATTCGGTACTTATCCAGGTGCCATCCTGGCCCGGCCTGCCAGTTTCCGAGCAGGATCGGATTACCTGTTCGAAATCAGTATCGAACCGCACTTCAAACAAGTTGTGCTTTACAATGCGCAGCAATGATTCCGGAGCCTTATATTTTTCAGGAAATAACACCATCCTTGGGTCGGGCGAATACCAGAAAAAATCATCATCTTCAACAAACCATGGGAAAATGCCCAGCGAATAGGCCATCAGAAGTCTTGAAACCGACAAATCACCGCCAATTGCAATCAATCCATCCGGTTCTGCTTCATCAACCGGCGGAAAAAATGGTTCTTCTGGTAAAAGATATACCGTCATAATTCAGTTGACATTGACAGAATCCAGCGATGCCAGAAGCTTTTCACAGGCAAGGTCAATCTCTTCATAGGTGATCGTAAGCGGAGGAGCAATGCGAAATGTTGCCGGTTTAAAGAGGTACCAGTCGATGATCACACCCTGTTTCAATGCAGCCTGCATAAAGGGCACCCGCATTTGAGGTTTTGCAAGATCAAGTCCCAGCGCCAACCCGGTGCGTCTTATCTCTGCAATCGCCGGATGACCGGATAACCGGTCCTGTATTCTCTGACCCTTTTCTTCAGCAGAAGGAATCAGCCGGTCTGATAGCAGTACTTCTAATCCGGCAAGCGCTGCTGCACAACTTACCGGGTGGCCCCCGAATGTGGTGATATGCCCCAGTTCAGGATTGAATGCGAGCGAATCCATCACTTTTTTATTGGCAATGAAAGCACCCAATGGCATGCCGGCTCCCAGGGCTTTCGCCAGCACCAGAATATCGGGAACAAAATCGTAGTGCTCAAAACTGAATAGTTTACCAGTCCTGCCCATTCCCATTTGCACATCATCCACAATGATCAGCACCCCGTCGCGGGCACACCGTTTCTTCATCAGATGGATAAAAAAATCTTCAACAGGTACGATACCGGCTTCCGCCTGGATCATCTCAATAACTACACATGCCGTGCGGGTGGAAATTTTCTCAAGGTGGCAGTAATTGTTAAATTCGAGCAGCCGGGTATCAGGCAGCAGGGGACGAAATGCATTTTTCAGCGATTCATTGCCAAGGATGCTCAGACTGCCGTGGGTACTGCCATGATACGAATCAATGAATGAGATCACCTCCGTTCGCCCCGTGTACCGTTTGGCCAGTTTTAAGGCACCTTCGATGGCTTCACTGCCGGAATTGACAAAATATACCGAGTTTAATTTTTCGGGAAGCAATCCTGCCAGGCGCTCAGCCAGATGAACCTGCGGAGCCTGAATGAATTCTCCATATACATTTACATGCAGATACTTGTCTAACTGGTCACGAATCGCATCCAACACCGCGGGATGCCGGTGCCCAACGTTACTCACCGAAATGCCCGCAACAAAATCGATGAACCGGTTGCCTGATCTGTCATACAGATAAATTCCTTCCGCCTTTACAATGTCAAGCGCCATCGGCGTAAAGGATGGTAACCCCAGGTAACGGTAAAATAGTTCACGTTCAGTCATTGCTCAAAATATTCTACGAATATACTAAATGGATTTATATCCTGAATTTCTTAATTTCGCCCTTCTGTTTTTTGATTTTCCTTATTATGCTATCTTACTTCTATTATGAAAGACAAAGTCATCATCATCACCGGCTCCTCCTCGGGAATCGGAAAAGCGCTGGCCTTCGAATGTGCCCGCCAGGGTGCCCGGTTAGTGCTGGCATCCCGCTCTGCAATTGAAGATCCTGCACTGCGGAAAATATCTGAAACAATTCTTTATATACCAACAGATGTTACACAGGAATCCGATTGCCAGGCATTGATTCAGAAAGCAGTGGATAAATTCGGACGAATTGATGTTTTAATATGCAACGCTGGTATATCCATGCGGGCACTCTTTGCCGAGGTCGACCTGAATGTGATCCGTCAACTGATGGACACCAACTTCTGGGGAACTGTTTTTTGTACAAAATATGCCTTGCCTTATCTGCTGCAATCACGCGGATCGGTGGTTGGTGTCTCTTCCATAGCCGGTTATAAAGGATTACCGGGACGGAGCGGTTATTCAGCTTCGAAATTTGCCATGCAGGGATTTCTTGAGGTATTACGCATTGAAAATCTGAAAAAGGGACTTCATGTGCTGATTGCCTGCCCGGGCTTCACGGCGTCGAACATCCGCAATGTTGCTCTTTCAAAGGATGGAACAGCACAGGGTGAAACACCTTTGGATGAAAGCAAATTAATGCCGGCTGAAGAGGTAGCAAACAAAATCATCACTGCCATTAAACAGAAAAAACACCGTCTCATCCTCACTTCCCAGGGAAAAATGACCGTGCTGTTGAATAAATTCTTCCCGGAATTCATGGATAAAATGGTCTATAACCACATGGCAAAAGAGCCGAATTCACCATTCAAATAGCAGGTAAGCTGTTTCCCTTATAGACTATTCCTCGGATGGAACTGAATAATCGTACTCTTCAGATAATCCTTGTCAAGATGGGTATATATTTCGGTTGTGGTGATCGATTCATGACCAAGCATCTCCTGTACCGCACGAAGATCGGCGCCACCCTCCACAAGGTGCGTGGCAAAGGAATGGCGAAAAGTATGCGGACTTATTCTTTTTTTAATCCCTGATAGTTCAGCAAGTCTTTTTATAATGGTGAATACCATAACGCGGGAGAGGCCTGCACCCCGTCTGTTAAGGAATAAAATATCCTCTTGCCCTTTTCTGATATGAATGCCGGTTCTGATGGCCGAAAGATAATACCTGATTTCAGCCTCGGCAACACTTCCTACCGGAACAAGGCGCTCTTTATCGCCCTTCCCGGTCACCTTGATAAAGCCATCGTCGAAAAAAAGATTGGATATCTTGAGACCTGTCAGCTCTGAAACACGAAGGCCGCAGCCATAAAGCGTTTCCAGCATGGCTTTGTTACGTTTTCCTTCCGGCGTGCTGAGGTCGATGTTTCCAATCAGCTGATCGATCTCCTCTACATGAAGGGTAACAGGCAGCTTCATGCCAATTTTTGGCAATTCAAGCATCTCCGTAGGATCCTTTTTTACCAGGTTTTCTAAAACAAGATAATGATAGAATGCTCTTAATCCCGAGATTATCCGTGCCTGGCTGCGTGCAGTCATCCCTAACTCCGTAATCAGTTTCATAAATTCCTGAAGATGATGAAGCTCAATTTTCTCAGGTCCAATGGATAAACCCTGCATTTCCAGAAATTGCGTCATCTTCGCCACATCATGAAGATAGGCTTCTACGGAATTGGAAGACAATGATTTCTCGAGCTGGAGATATGCCTTAAAACCACCTATGTAAGAATTCCAGAGATTCGCCACATGATCCGTATTAAAAATGAACTAACCTGAAAAATATGAATCCTTGTTTATATCCTCAAAGTAAATCAAATGAAACCAGTAACTTTGTAACTTTGAGTCCAATCCGAAAACTCTTTTCACCGCAAATACGCTAAGACGCTAAATGTCAAATATTTGAAAATGATTTTTTTTTTGCGCCTTAGCGCCAAGCGGTTAAAATATGTTTTTGATTTTTCGGAACAGGATCAGCTTTCTGACCTTATTACTTTATGTCACATTGATTGTTTAAATCCGGTACAAAGTTCTTAAAGTTCAATAAAAAACAGCCTGAAATTTAACAGATAATAAAAGTATGAAATAATTTTTGTTTTTTCCGCGAAATGGTTTAATTTTGCAGTCCCGAAAAATAAAGAAGTCGTAAGATGGCAAAAAAGAGCAAAGACCAACGGATTCAGGTTATTCTGGAATGTACTGAGCAAAAGACCAGCGGTATTCCCGGTATTTCAAGGTACATTACCACTAAAAACAAAAAGAATACACCGGAAAGAATTGAACTGAAAAAGTACAATTCCTATTTAAAGAAAATAACTGTTCACAAAGAAATTAAATAACTCGAGATATGGCAAAGAAAGTAGTTGCTTCGTTTAAAGCTACCTCCGGGAAAGATTTTACCAAAGTCATCCGCATGGTTAAGTCACAGAAATCAGGAGCATTCGTGTTCAAAGAAACCATCGTTGCTAATGAAATGCTTAAAGACTTTTTAGCAGCCAAAGAAAACTAAGATTTATTTATTGTCACTGAAAAGCTTTTTTCCGTAGAAAAAAGCTTTTTTTATATGTAAAAAGTAGTTTTATGGGACTTTTCAGCATATTCTCCCGCGAGAAAAAGGAACGGCTTGACCAGGGACTACAAAAAACGAAATCCAATATTTTCACCAGGATTTCAAAAGCCATCGCCGGCAAGTCTTCGGTTGATGATGAAGTCCTCGATAACCTTGAAGAGATTCTCGTCTCTTCCGATGTTGGTGTGGAAACTACCCTGCGGATCATTGAACGGATTCAGAAAAGAGCATCCAGGGATAAATACATCGGTACAGGCCAGCTCAATTCATTGCTGAAGGAAGAAATCGTTGCCCTCCTGCAGGAAAATAACATCAGAGATCTTACCGATTTCACCCTTCCCGAAAATAAAAAGCCCTTTGTGATTATGGTAGTCGGCGTAAACGGCGTTGGAAAAACCACTACCATCGGGAAATTGGCCTGGCAATTTAAAAAATCAGGAAAGTCAGTATTGTTGGGCGCTGCCGATACATTCAGGGCTGCTGCAGTCGATCAGATAACCATTTGGGCCGAACGGGTGGGTGTTCCCATCATAACACAGGGAATGGGCGCCGATCCTGCATCTGTGGCCTTCGATACGGTAAAATCGGCCATTGCAAGGGATGTTGATGTTGTTATCATCGATACAGCCGGCCGCCTGCACAATAAGATCAATCTGATGAATGAACTTTCCAAAATCCGCAAAGTCATTCAGAAACTGATCCCCGATGCCCCGCATGAAGTACTGCTCATTCTCGATGCCTCTACCGGCCAAAATGCATTCGAACAGGCAAAACAATTTACTGCAGCCACTGAAGTGAATGCACTTGCCCTGACCAAACTTGATGGTACAGCAAAGGGAGGTGTCGTTATCGGAATTTCCGACCAGTTTAAAATTCCTGTCAAATACATCGGGGTTGGTGAAGGCATTGAAGACCTGCAGGTTTTCAACCGCTTTGAATTTGTCGACAGCCTGTTCAATTAACCTGCATTTCTTGAAAACAAAATTCGGACCTCATAAAATCGGGCTAGTCTCATTGGGCTGCGCCAAAAACCTGGTCGATTCCGAACTTCTGATGAAACAATTGGAGGCAAACCAGTTCGAATTGGTTTTCGATCCGGTCGATTTGAAAGGGATCGATACCGCCATCATCAATACATGCGGATTTATCAACGATGCAAAGCAGGAATCCATCGATACCATTCTGGAATTCGTGAGGGCGAAAAAGGCTAACCTGATTGAAAATGTATATGTAATGGGATGCCTTTCTGAACGTTATCAGGAAAAACTGCATCAGGAGATTCCCGAAGTTGATGCTTTTTTTGGGGTAAATGACCTTAAAAAGATCATCAGTCATTTGGGAGGCAGTTATAAAACGAATCTGGTCGGTGAACGAAAAATTACAACCCCTTCGCATTACGCTTATGTCAAAATCGCTGAAGGTTGTGACCGCAAATGCGCTTTCTGCGCCATCCCTATGATTCGTGGTAAACATCTAAGCCGGCCGATTGAGGATATCGTGGGGGAAGTATTTCACCTGGTGGCAACTGGTACAAAAGAGATCAATCTCATTGCCCAGGATACCACATATTATGGCCTCGACCTGTATAAGAAGCGCCTGCTGCCTGAACTGCTCGATACCCTTGCAAATATCAGCGGACTCGAATGGATTCGTCTTCATTATACTTACCCCGATGGTTTTCCTGCTGAACTTCTTGAGGTCATAAAATCACACCGCAATATCTGTAATTACATTGATATGCCCCTGCAACATATCAGCAACAGGATACTAAAATCAATGCATCGCGGATTGGACGGAACCAAAACCCGTAAGCTCGTGGAGTCTGTCCGTAAAGCCATACCCGGGGTTGCCATTCGCACCACCCTTATTGTCGGATATCCCGGTGAAACCAAAAAAGAGTTTGAGGAACTCAGCCGGTTCATCGAAGAATTTCAGTTCGACCGGCTGGGTGTGTTTACCTATTCGCATGAAGAAGATACCACTGCTTTCAGGCTCAGGGACTCGGTTTCGTCAAAGCTGAAGCAGCACCGCGCTGAAGAACTAATGGCCATCCAGGAACAGATTTCACTAACACTCAACCAAAAAAGAGTGGGACAAACATTAAAAGTCCTGGTCGACCGGATAGAAGGGGATTTTTATATCGCCCGTACTGAATATGACTCACCCGAGGTGGATAACGAGGTCTTGATCCCGATAAGCAATACTAAACTGAACCCGGGATCGTTCTGCAATGTTAAAATTATCAAAGCCGAAAGCTTTGATTTGTATGCCGAATTTGAATAATTTTGCACAGTCAAAACTTATAAACAATGAAAAACATATTGATTTTTATTACGTCTTTAATCGTTTTATTTTCAGCGCAATCGAATGCACAGGTACCTGTCGGAAATGCGAAAATTTCCGATACGATTAACCGGACAGATTCCTCTGGCAATAAAGTAGGGTACTGGATTGAAAAACAGGGAGATTTTACCTACAAAGGTGAATACATCAGCGGTCAAAAGGAAAAAAATTGGATCGGATATTATCCAAACAATTTTGTTTTCAAGTTGGAATATTACAGCAACGGCCTCAAAGATGGAATTTCAATGCAGTTTGACCGTCGTGGAAAAATTGTCCTGATTGAAAATTATAAAAAGGGGTTAGCCCATGGTCAGACCATAAATTACGGATCATACAGCGAAACACCCATGGTTGAAACCGATTACGCCAATGGGATGAGAAATGGCCTGTACCGGATTTATTACGACAATGCTAAAATTCAGGAGGAGACCTGGTACAAAGATGATCTTAAAAACGGACTGTCCCGGTGGAATAAAAAAAGTGGACAAAAGCTTGCGGAATACAATTATAAATCAGGATATTTTGATGGAATTCAGAAGGTCTATTACGAAAATGACTCACTTCAGTCGGTAAATAACTACTCAAATAATCTGTTATCAGGAGAATCTAAAGAATATTACAGGAATGGAAAGGTTAAAATCTCGGGGAAATATATCCTCGGACAAAAAGATGGTGCCTGGACAGAATACGATGAATTGGGTAAAGTTCAGAAAGTTACCAAATACAAGAATGGACTGGACGTAAAGAAAAAATAATCAGCCTACAGCGATTTTATCAGTTCCCTGAAAAACCCTGCCCAAACGAAACCGGTCGACTTTTTTCCAAACCTTACGATCACAATATTTTTCGAAGGACAAACATAGATATACTGTCCAAGAATCCCTTTGGCAAAAAAATCACCGTCGCGCATAACTCTCCAGTGATAGGTATACGGAAAACCTTGCGAATCCTTTGAATCGTTGGTAATTGTTAACGATTCTTTGATCCATGATGGCGGAATGACCGTATCATGATCAACGATCCCGTGGTGGAGAAAAAGCTGGCCAAATCTGGCAAAATCGACTGCATGGGCATTTATGCAGCAAAAGGCCTTTGGTTCATTGTTACGTTTGCTGTCGACACTCCATGAAGCCGGATATTCACTCCCCATCGGCTTCCATATTTTTTCACCAAAGTAATCGGGAAGATTCATCCCTGTAGCCCGTTCGAGAACAATTGCCAGCAATTGAGTATTGGCGCTTTGATAATTGTAAACCTCGCCGGGCGGTATTTGTGTTTTTAGTCTTAATGTGTACTTTCGGAGATTAAGCCCATAATAAAATTTGCCCATTGCACCAAAAGGACTGGAATATCCTTCGTTAAACCTGATTCCCGAGCGCATTTCAAGAAGATCTTTCAGCGTTACTTTGTTGAATCCGGTGTCGGCCAATTCAGGAATAAAATCTGTAACCGGTTGATCAACCGACTTAATTTTTCCCTCTGCAATTGCAATACCGATCAAGGCCGATACGAACGATTTTGCCAATGAAAAAGAGGGGAGGACCGATTCTCTCGAAAACCCGTCAAAGTAACGCTCATAAAGCAGGGAGTCGTTGCGTACAATCAGAAAAGCCACCGTATTGTTCTTTTCCAGAAAAGCGTCAAAAGAAGCCGCATGATTCATCAGATTTAATGAATCAGGTAATGGTATGTACAATGCTGAATCAGAATGAATAAACGATTTTGATAAGGTAGGTTTGGCAATGGGGATCACCGGAAATTTTTCACTGTCATGGATGTCGGCAAAATTCCACCAGACATAGCGTGCAACATGACAGGAAGAAATAAAAATCAGGACCGGTATGAAAAGCAGGAGTATTAGCCGGCGAATGACCTGGTTATCGACCATTGCGGATCAAATAATTTTTTCTGACCGGTTTAGGTTTATAGCCATATTTAACCCCATACGCACTTTTATTTTTCTTCATTTTCACGGACTTATTCATGCCGTTTGAATCGCAAACAGCCTTTCGTGACTTACAGGAAGTGCTTGTAAAAATCAGGATAAACATGGCCATGATAATGCCGATTGAAATAACTCGTCTTGTGCTCATTGCAGTTAAATTGCAGAAAGAACCATGAGGCAAATCTAATAAATAAATAGGTACGACTGTTTTTTTTCTACTTTTGTATGACAAAGCCCGGATAAAACTGAATTTTTCTGAAATGACCCTAATGCGCTTATTATTTTGTTTCATTGTTTTGTTAAATTCAACCGGTACTTTCGCACAGTTTCCTCCTCCTGCCGGCACTCCCGGTACCTCGGCGATGTATAAAGACAGTTCTGCTTTCATTGGGTGGGCATCAAATTGTACTGTTGAACGGGGGTTTATCAATATCGCCGACACCACTGTCACATACGTCGGTGTTAATAAAGCAACCTATGGCAGTGATTTTTATGCCAGCGGCCCTGCCGATGAACTTGTTGTGAGTCTTGGGGATCATGGAGCGGCGTTGCTGACTTTTGATTCTCCCATTGTAGATCGCCCCGGTCCTGATTTTGCCATATTTGAAAATGCATTTGGTGATACCTTCCTTGAACTGGCTTTCGTTGAAGTAAGCTCCGACGGGCAGCGATTTGTGCGATTTCCTGCCGTATCACTTACCCGGGACAGCATTCAGATTCCTACCTTTGGAACGCTCGATGCCACAAAAATAAATAATCTTGCAGGGAAATACAGCCTTACATATGGCACACCGTTCGATCTGGAAGATATTAAAGACAGCACCGGGATTGCACTGAACAATATTACCCGGATCCGGATTGTAGATGTTGTCGGGTGCATTAAATCACCCTTTATATCCTTTGATTCTCAAGGCCATAAGGTTAATGATCCCTGGCCGACACCATTCGACACAGGTGGTTTCGACCTCGATGCTGTTGGGGTGATCCATAATGCCGCTGATGTAAACCCGTTGACAGGGATAGGAATATTTCCAAACCCGGTGGTGGATTACCTCACCATTACTTCACCACACATGGATCAACTGGAGATAAAAATTACTGACGCTGCCGGACGGGTAATTTTTCGGGGCAGTGTTATCAGAAAAGCCAGGTTCGATCTATCCTCTTTCGCTTCAGGATTTTACGTTATCAGCTTTACCTTGAAGTCAGGGTTATCCACCTCAAAAAAAATTGTTAAATATTAGTCTTCGCCGATCATCCACGATATTGACCAGGTTGCACAAATACTTCGTTTTGCTGTTTTTTGCCCTTTGTTTCTCAGGCATGCCGCTATTGATCGCAGCCCAGAAACTGAGGGATACCCTCCAATTGAAGGAATTTGAGATCAAGTCAACTTATGCGTCTGATAACAATTGCTTTAAAAGGGTTAAATTCGATTCAGGTTTCCTGGTTAACCATCTGAATTCGGATCTCTCAACCATTCTCTCTCAAAATTCAACCATCTTCATTAAATCTTACGGGAATGGCACGCTGGCGACCCCCTCTTTCCGCGGTACTACAGCCCAGCATACCCAGGTGGAATGGAATGGCATTAACCTCAATTCCCCAATGCTCGGGCAGGTCGACCTTTCACACATTCCCGTGTCACAGTTCGACGGACTTGAAATTTATTACGGCGCTGCTGGTATTTCCAATACTTCAGGCGCTTTCGGAGGCGTGATTAACCTTGTTACCAATCCGGACTGGAACAACAGGCTTGATTTTCTTGTCATGCAATCCATTGCCAGCTTCAACACCTATACCACCAATGTTAATGTCGTCGCAGGCACTTCATCATTTCAATCACACACAAAATTCAATTATTCAGCCTCCTCAAATAAATTCCCCTACTACAATGATTTTTTGCAGGAAACAGTTCACCAGCAAAGCGCTTCCTTTTCACTGTTCGGAATGTCGGAAGAACTCTTTTGGAAACTAAAAGATAAACACCTGCTGTCGTTAAAATTCAGATACAACCAGGATGACCAGAACCTGCCGCCGACCGCCTCAAACTACAGTACAAACCATGTCGAAAAACTGAACTCAAAAGATCTCTTTGCCGTACTGGATTATAAACTGGTGGAAAAAAAATACAACCTTCTTATCAGGGCAGGCTTTGCAAACCAAAAGATGCATTACAGGCTGGATAGCACATTCGACGAATTTCATCAATACGATCAATGGATCAACAAAAACAGGTTTACCTATACCGGAATCCGGAACCTGAGTATAAAAGCTGGTATTGATTTCACCTATGATCAGGTAATGTCGGATGGTTACGATGGAATGAAAACACGGATTACAACCAGTTTCTATACCGAAATCAATTATAATATCGGCAAAAAAGTTAAAACATCACTGGTAATTCGTGATGATTTGATTAATGGTACGTTTCTTCCGCTTGTGCCTGCCCTTGGATTTGAGTTTCTTCCCTGGAACAAAACAGATTTGTCATTCACGCTTAACCTTGCCCGAAACGGCCGATACCCAACGCTCAATGATTTATTCTGGACCATTGGCGGTAATCCTGACCTTAAACCAGAAAAAAATTATTCTGTCGAACTTGGATGTAACTTCAGGCAAAAATCAAAAGAGGGCAAATTCTCGATCGAAATGAACCTTACTGGCTATTATTCATGGATTTACCAGATGATTACCTGGTTGCCAGCCAGCAGCAACAGCACCCTTTGGCAACCAGAAAACATTGATGAAGTATGGGCACGCGGATTGGAAGCCGGTGCGAATTTCAAATGGGAAATACATCATTTCACTTTCAGCTTTGACAATAACTACAACTTCTGCCATTCAACCTACCAAAAAGCCAGCTCGACGTATGATCATAAAATTGGCAAACAGTTGATCTATACACCTGTTCATACGTTAAACAGTACTTTGTCAATCGAGCGGTGGAAATTCTATCTGAATTACAATTTTTGTTATGTAAGCGGCAGGTTCACAGCGAAAGATAATCTTTCCTATATGCCGGGGTACACTTTGTCGAATATTATTTTAGGCAAGAATATTGGTTTGAATAAATTTGTTTTATCTTTACAAATTCAAATCAATAACTTATTTGATCTGGATTATCAATCACTAGCAGACCGGCCGATGCCCGGAATTAATTATGCATTCACGCTAAAATTCGCACTTCCAAGCATATACAGGCAATAGATTGTTTAACAAATCGCCGAAAAGTGAAGAAAAATATTTCAAACATATACAGATTAGCGCTTCTTTGTTCCATATTTGCCATCACGATTTTTAATTTTTCCTGTTCCAAAGATCCCATTCGTGAACAGATCGTTGATCCTCCTGATACAACGCCTACGCCCCAAACCTATGAAAATGGTTTTTTTGTTGTCAATGAAGGCAATTATAACTGGGGAAACGCTTCGGTTACATACATCGAGAATAAATCCAATACCCTGATCCAGGACATTTTCAAGAAATCAAACAACCGCAGTCTGGGCGATGTTGCTGAATCAATGAAAATTGCCCGCAATTTAGGTTACCTCGTTATCAACAACTCAAACCGGATTGAAGTTGTTTCCCTGAAAGATTTTAAATCAGTCTCCACAATCACGGGTTTGAATTCGCCGCGGTTCCTCGAAATAGTCGACTCGAACAAGGCCTATGTAACAAATCTTCAAAAGAACGTCTCAATAATTGATCTTCAAACAAATACAATTTCGGGTACGATACCAATCAATGGTTGGACAGAGAACATGATCATGTACGATAAGTATATGCTTGTTACCTCAATAGGTATTTTCAGCGAACCCAGTTCCAACCGAAGGTCGCAGATTCTTGTAATCGATACACGCACTGATGCCATTGTTGATAGCATCCAAACAGGAAAAGAACCCATAGGTATTGTATTCGATAAAAAACAGAAGGTATGGGTGCTCTGTTCAGGAGGATTTGATAATTTTGAGGTTCCTACCCTTATCCGCATCAATCCTGAATTGCGTTTGGTTGAAAAAACATTCACATTCCCCGATCTCACTGAGGTCCCAAGCCGGTTGTGCATCAATCCAACCAACGATACCATCTATTTTCTTAAAAATGGTGTCTTCCAGATGCCGGTTTCGGCCAGCGCCCTTCCTGTTGAGCCCCTTGTCAGTCCTGCAGGCCGTCTTTTTTACGGCCTCGCCATTCATCCTGTCACAGGCCATATCTACGTCAGTGATGCCAAGGATTATGTGCAAAATGGCACCGTATATCAATACAATGCAACGGGCGCACTTATCAGGCAAAATACGGTAGGCAGAATACCAGGTGCATTCTGTTTTACGAAAAACAGCACCAAATAATAGTTTTTCCGATACTCATTTCTTATCGGGACGCTTGCCCGATGATTGCATGATTTCTGCAGCAAGCTCGCTGAATTCACTTAATATCATGGCTGTCGCCCCCCATATAATGTTGCCGTCGATGAAGTAGGAAGGAACCATTAACGAAAACCCAAGCCTGAACTTTATCTTCTTTCTCCTGATATTCTGTATATCCAACAGGTCATCTATATTTATTTCGATAATACGGGCTACCTCTTTGGGATCAGCCGTGAACTCAGGTTGCGAGGTTTGATAACCAATAACCGGCGTAACCATGAAATTGCTTGGCGGAATATACATTTCTGTGAGTTGCCCGATAATTCTGATCAAAACAGGATCAATTCCGATCTCCTCCTGTGCCTCACGCAAAGCCGTATGAACAAGACTATCATCACCCTCTTCAAATTTCCCACCAGGTAAACTGATCTGTCCGCTGTGAACCCCTGAATACTCAGGCCTTAGCATCAACACCAGCCTTGTTTGCCCGTTCAACGGGTATAAAAGAATTAATACACTGCTAAGAAAGGGACTATCCGGATGAGAAAATTTCATCAACTTCTGAATGCGGGCCCGGGAGGACATTTTTAACTGTGCAGATATGCCCGGAAGTGGCTGTTGTAAACGTTTTTCAAGTAAAAGGACAAATTCGTTAAACTCCATAGCCTCACCCGTATCTTATTTCAAAGGTACAGGTTTACAACCATTTTTTATGTAATTTTGTGCTGAAAATCCACTTTAATGGTCAAGCAAAAAGGTAATCCTTCATCCATTCGACAGGATAGCAAAACGGTCATACGGGAATTAATTCTATTCAATGATGATGTAAACACGTTTGATTTTGTGATTGAAACACTCATTGATGTATGTAAACATGAACCGGAACAGGCTGAACAGTGTGCCATGGTAGCACATTTTAAAGGCAAGTGTATGGTTAAATCCGGTGATTACTACGAATTGAAACCCTTGTACGATGAGATGACCCTGCGGGGACTGACTGTTTCGATTGAATAACCCCCTGGCCCGTATCGAAGTTATTAATAAATTGTTGATAACTTTTGTGTGAAATTTGTTAATATCTGCCATAAAAAAAACTTGCTATTGCCTGACCTGATGCATTATATTTGGTTCCTCAAGCGAGCGATAAAAAGTACTCAGCAAAGCAAGGCGGGTGAAAGTAGATGCCGCAAGGTTTCAGCACTCACTGCCAGGCCGGAAACGGCAGAATCCGCAAGGATCGGTTGATAAAGGCAAAGTTTTGCAGCGGGAACCGGAACCAGAGTTGCCTGCAAAGATGACTGAGGTGAAGGATCGGTAAGAAAAAGAAGGGGAAACCCTGATTGAGTAATACAACTACAATAACAGTAGCTTGAGCGCTCCAAAAGGCTACGGCCTGCAGGATAACGGGATGGGAACCACTTTGATCAAAGGTGGTTCCCATCAGTGTTTTTGGGATCAGGAGGAATATTATAAAATAAACGGCAGAAGCGCCTTTCGTTCCGAAGGATAATCCGGGAAAGTCTCATTATACCATTTGTGATGATGAATCGCCCGCGGCATCAGGTTTACCAGCGTCCAAACAGCAAAGGCAAGTGCCGGCGAACACCATGTCATCAATGCAAACCCCGACCATTCGATGATCTCACCCATGTGATTCGGGCACGAGACAAAACGGAAGAAACCTTTACGGGGGATAACATAACCTGTATCACCCGGTTTCCTTAAATGTATCAGAGTATTGTCTGACTGCCAATTGATGAACATTCCAAGGATGAAGATAACAATTCCTCCGATGAAGCGGGGATCAGCCAGGTACGACAAGGGATACTGTTTCTCGGAAGCTATTGTTCCAAGGTAATACCCATTGATAAATCCATTCATGAAATTAAAGCCAATAGCCATGAATACGATGGCCAGCGGCATTTTTTTCCCTTTGGTGCGAATCCGGAAAGGGAAAATAACTGTCCGGTTGATATAATGCAATACCCACATGCCAAAAAACACCCATGTCACTGCCGGACGACTTCCTGTACCAAAGAGGTAAAACCCTGTAAATACAAGCAGAGCAGGCAACTCCATCAATATCCAGCCTGTCCGGTTATCGATCATGGCACCCCATTTCATGGTTGCATGCCGGCCATAAGGCGCTACAAATTTTATCACCAGCGGAAAAATAAAAATTGCCATGGCGATCCATGCATAAACAATTAAATAAAAAGTAGATTCTTTCATGCAGAGAAGTTATTGCAGGTTTCCGTTTTCCTTCAGCCAGATCAGAAAGTCTTTAATCGTTTCTGTCAGGGGGCGGGGGTTAAAATTCAGTTCAGTTCTTGCTTTGGCATTGCTGATCATACGATTGCCTTCAGTGATGATGGTCAGGGATTCACTGGTGTACAATGGTTTAATTCCCGATAACTTACTGAACAGGGTAATGAAGGGTAACCCCAGGCGGGCAATCCACATGGGT
>CAIYES010000523.1 GCA_903925275.1 uncultured Bacteroidales bacterium | reverse complement strand
GTTGACAACAAAACTACCGATAGCAAAGCATCTGTGTTACTTCGCAACAAAATTATCAACGAACTATATTTAAAGGGTTACACAAAAGTTTTTCCGGAGATTATCGACAAAAAGTTGGAGCCTTTATATAGTAAAGAAAGCAAAGGCATTTATGGTATTGTTGCCCCGCGGGTTGTGAAAGAATTGGTGGGGGCTGATGCGGTTATGTATTGTACATTGATAGAAAGTAAAAGATCGGTTGGTTGGTTTTACGCGCCTGTAAGCATTGCTGTCCGTTGCGAATTAAGAAGCGCGCAAACAGGTGAAGTTATTTGGAGTGCCGAGTATAAATCAAACAGTAGAAATTTTGATATTACCGGCAATCGTCTGGAGATTAAATCGCGCGCGGCTTTTGAAGAAGTGATGGGTGAAGTTGTCACTAAAGTAATGGAAACTCTGCCGGACGGACCTAAATTGCAGGGATAAAAGTCAGAGATATTAACCATATTAGTAGGAAGCTATTAAAAAGCATGGGGGGAAAAGCTATGAAACAAAAAATACAAATCACTTTAATTTCAATAATTTTGTGTATGTTCGCTGTTTATTCTTATGCCAAGCCACCGGTCATCGTCAAAATGTTTAAAGGTGAAGCTAAAGTTACCGCTTTAGAAGGTACGGCACAGGCATTTTGTCCCGGTCAAAAAAACGACGGATATCTGAAACTCGAAAATGTCCTTAAAGCGGGTTGTGAAGTTTCCACAGGCGATAAAAGTCGATTGGAACTTACCCTTCCCGATAAAAGTCTCATTCGCTTTGCTGAAAATACAAAATTTAGAATTGTGCAGGCGGACATAGATACTGCCGGGGCGCGGGATGTAAAAATTTCAGTAAGGCTGGGCAAAGTCTGGTCAAATGTGCGTAAGGCTTTGGGAGGTAAGGGCGGATTTGAAGTTTCGTGTGAAAATGCAGTTGCCGGTTCTCGGGGAACTATTTACGGGATGGATGTTGAAGCTGATAAATCGGCATTAGTTAAGGTTTACGATGGTGAAGTGAGTGTAGCGGGTGTTAAGCCTGTCTTGCAAATGGCACCAACAGTAACCGGCGCTCCAAAGCCTGTTCCCGGCCCGAAAGTTATTGCCGGCCCGAAACCTGTTTCCATGAAAGAATGGGTATATATAGTCAAGTCTATGCAGCAAATTCAAATTAGAATGGATGGCAAAGCTGAAGAACCTAAAGATTTTACTGAAGCAGAAGATCGCGATGCATGGGTAGATTGGAACAAGGCAAGAGACATCAATCAGTAGAAGGAAATGTATAGAGTCAAAAATGAACATACCTAATTTCTTATCTTTGACGCGGATTATACTTGTTCCGGTATTCGTTATTTTCCTGATTCAAAACGAATATTATAATGCTTTGATTGTCTTCGTTATTGCCGGTTTGACTGACGTTCTTGATGGTGCTATGGCGCGGTTGTTGAACGCACAAACTATACTTGGCGCTTATTTAGATCCTATTGCCGATAAGTTGCTCTTAAGTACCAGTTTTGTGACGTTGGCAATTTTAGGGATTATCCCGAGTTGGCTGACAGTAATTGTAATCAGTCGGGACTTTATAATCCTTCTTGGTATCGCCATCCTTTCGCTGATGTCTGTTCCGTTCGAGATCAAACCGGCTTTGATCAGCAAAGCGACTACTGCTTTGCAACTTGGCACTATTTTCTTTACGTTACTGCATAAGGCTATTACTCATGGGTTAAGCAATAATTGGATTTTAGCTCTTTTTTGGTTAACTGCGTTATTTACTGTTGCTTCAGGATTAGTTTACATAACCAGAGGGATCAAAATCATCAAT
>CAIYES010000522.1 GCA_903925275.1 uncultured Bacteroidales bacterium | reverse complement strand
GGACTAGGAAATAATGATCCCGGAAACAGGATCAATCCCGTGCCTGAAGGCATGGCTGTTTCCAAATATTTATAAAACAACTGGAACAATATGAAGTCCACCGTTTTAGGTTTAAATGCTACGATGGGCCTTTATGCAACGTAAAAAATGAAAAAGCAAATTTTAAACACAAGCGAATCAGTTTTATAATGTACAATTCAGTTATGAGAAAACACGATGCATTCATTTTACTTTTTCTTTTCGGTCTCCGTTTTTTTACGAATGCCCAGTCAACAAAAGGGCAATCGGTAATCCAGGACAATGCTGTTGTATTGTCGGATGATGAAAAGGAACTTTTTAAGGAACGTACACTTGAAAAGGTCAATGACTTTCAGAACAGCCTGTCATTAATGTCCAGCAAGAATCTGACAGCCGATGAGAAAAAAGTAAATAAGGAGGTAGCGGCTGAGCTTTTTATTAACAAAGGTATAACCGTTGTCATGGAAGTGTCGTATAGATCAACCGTGACTGGGGAAATATCAAAAAAAAACAGGCCATTGCTGGCATACTTTGATAATTTATGCAATTTACCTTATGCCACCATTGAATTCCGCACGGCCAAAGCCTGCCATGTGAGCAATTGGTATCAGAAAGGAACCGACTCTAATGGAAACCCTGTTTATGAAGCCACAGCCACTTACTACCAGGAATTCATCGGGTACAGGAAAGATGGAAATTCCTATCATGATATTACGCAAAAAACTGTCAGGGTTGAAATCCGTTGGTCAACCGATCTGGCCGGTGCCCGCTGGGTGGTGCTTTTGGGCGATGTAGGGATCGTGGAGACCAAATGACAGGCGGTTGAAGATTTATCTTTTTAAACTACTGATGTTCAATATCTAAATTTTAAATATGTTAATTATCAAGCGTTTGACAGTTTTGTGTCTCCTTATTTCCGCTTTGCAGGGTTTAGGTCAGATTTCTCAGTATACCAACCTCGATTCGGATTATTTTCAGATGAAAGTAAAAAGCCTTGATGATTTCATCGGGCGCTTTAATTACCAGCAGGATCCTGAAGGTCAGCCGCTGAAATATGCAGATAGCCTGAAAAACAAAAGAATTCTGTTAATATCATCCTTGTTTGACAGGTCGTTGATGAAGGATAACAAGGACAGCACAGTGAGGAAGACAGTTTCCGAATTTCTTAATACGGTTGCAGGTGGGACAAAACCGGTACTGTTTGATTATTTCAGTCCTCTATGGTATGCGGAGGCAACTTGTCCTGCCCTGCTTAATGGGAAAAAAGCCCGTGTTACATTTATGCTTAGAACTGTCAGAAACAATAAGGGCGATACCCGATGGGAAATCTATGATGCAAGAGGCAGCTTTATTGACTTTGGTGATAACAACCCCGAAGTATTTGTCGGGCCGGCTGCTCATAATCTTAATTTTCTTGACGTTTCCAAGACAACACAAGCCAACCCGCGAAATTTCATTAACCTGTTGCCCCACGATTTCAAACCCGATTGCGTGTCGGTGATCACCTTCCTGATCAGCAGCAAAGCGCTGAAGCTGGAGCCGTTTAACAAAGTTAAATTCCATGTGTCGCAGGTTCCCGGGTTTGACTTTCTTATTGAAAACCTCAATCGCGAAGGTCCCAACAGCGGTTGGTTGATCACCGGGGTGAAACGGACCGGAAAGTAAATTAACCATTGTTCTAATTTATCATGAGCTCATGCAAATGAAGATAATAATATGCAGGAATCTGTTTGCCAGTGCGATAAATGTAATGGGGTTCGGTAATGTAAGAACAGTATTTACTTTCAGGTTATGCCTGGTTTACCTTGTACTTTGTCTCCCGCTTCATCTGTTTTCCCAGGAGCAACCCTCGTTGATGCAGCGAAAACTAGCGTTGAAACAGTCGGAAGAGTTTTGTGCTGATTTGAACCAGTTTGCCGGTGGAAACACCGATGCAAGGATATGGCTGACGAGTCTGCTTGAATTCAATCAAAACCAGGCATACGATGATATCTGCGGTTCGAATAAAGAAATCAGTTTTCTCAGTTTTTTGAACTGCCTTGCTAAAGTGAACGGCAAGTACCGGATCGAGTGCCAGCAAACCGCCAGGAAAGAAGAGCTGAGCTGGTTTGAATCTGCATGGCCCAACGGGAGCACAAACACAGACCCTGCTTATGTCATTGTTGTTCCCATCCATAAAAAAGTGAATGGCCGTCAAACAGAAGGCTTGCTGCTGGTCAGGGCCGTGTCGGGCAAGATTGTAAATTACTATAAAACGGTGCCTACAAAATTTAAAGTACTGTTGTTCAGCGATTCTCCCCAACCAGTTCCCCAACCTGAGCCATCTGCAGGCCAGACTTTTACCGATCAACGAGACGGGCATGTTTATAGAATAGTAACCATTAACAACCAGGTGTGGATGGCAGAGAATCTTGCCTACAAACCAACCAGCGGAAAGTTCTGGGATTATAGTGATTACAAGGATAAACAATGGTTAGGACCTGAATACGGGTATTTATATGATTGGGAAACAGCAAGAAAAGTATGCCCATCCGGATGGCATTTACCTAATGATGATGAATGGACCATGTTAACAAAGTTTGTGGGTAGAAATGCAGGGAAAAAACTTAAATCTGCTAAGGCTTGGGTATTAACTCCAGGTTACAATGAGAGTGATGGAAGTACAGATTCTTACGAATTTTCAGCAGTTCCGGGTGGCACCGGCCGGGATCGGGGCTACAGCAGTGCTGCTTGGGGAGGCTTCTGGTGGACTTCAACAGAGGTAGAGACACGTTTCGGTATGGAGGCATATTGTCGGTTTATGAGATGGGGAAATGACCGGGTACAAAAGGAAAAGGAGTTCCCGAAAACTGGACTATCTGTCCGTTGCCTTAGGGATAAATAAAATTTCAGCCGAAAGGATAACGCCATGAAGATGTTTGTTTAAGGTGTGTAAACTTATCACAATCCAATACTTTCATTCAACGAAACAATATTTAACAAGTAATTTGAATCACATTTTTCAACTATCATATATTTACTATCGGCAATAACACACTAAATTTCAATGAAAAAAATATTTTTGACACCCTTCTTTCTTCTATTGGTTCTTTTAACTAACCAGGTTTTTGCCCAAAAGCCTGTTAAGGAAATCCCCAGCTATGTACTTAAAGAAATGGTGGATGTTTTTATAGATGAAGCCTATGATACATCTGATACATTGGTTAAATTCCACAGCAGGAAATTCCCTTTGCTGAATACAAAAAAGGCATCCTACGATTTTCATTATGACCGGGTGTATGAATATGAACCATTTGGCAATATCGAAATCCCCAAGGCAATCCTGCTGGGAGATATGGATGAGGATGGCGTGGAGGAAATGATCATCACCCCGTTTGCAAATTTCGGAGGTTCCGCCTCTTTTGGATATGTATTCCTGTTCAAATCAGTGAACGGGAAATGGAAACGCCAGACCAGCTTTTACAAGATTGACCAATTTCTGGAAAAACAAACTGTTGTTGATGGAATTCTGTACGGAACAATTCTGGAATATGACACATCCGATGCGCATTGCTGTCCCAGTTTGCTTACGAAGATATGGTATAAGTACAACGCATCGAAAAATGAACTGGTTGAAGAAGGGAAACTCTTTGTGAAAAAAGTATCGTATTGACATTCAAGATCTATAATACTCCAGAAATCAAACTTATGATGATAAATAAAACACTATTATTCCTCCTGCTGACGTTTATTTCTTCTGTTGCATTTGGAAAGAGCGATTCGATTCTGCAAAGATCCGATTCCGGTGTTTATTTTATACATGAAAATGAAACCATTAATCACGGCAAGTATTATCTTTCAAACAGCATTCGCTCCATTGATAAAATGGACATTGACACCTCCACCATTGAAATCAAGGCTGATGGCGAAGGATGGCTGGATAAAGATTCCGTTCCGGTGGGCAACTGGAAATTTTATGCTAACAGTAAAGCTGGCAACAAGTATATTCTCAAAGAGGGTAATTACGTAAGATCTTCGCCATCAATGTTTTTTCTCTTAGGCGACACAGACGAGTTGAAGGATGTGTTTGGAAGTAACCTCGATACATTGTTAATGCAACAGATTAGAACCATTCCTTTTATCAAAGCAGGCACCTGGACCTATCATCCGAATGGCAAGCTATGGAAGAAGGTAACATTTCGCAGCTCGGAAATTCCAATTAAATTCTTTATAGCCGAAATCAACGGGGGCGAACAACTATTGTTTCCCGTAAATGATGATGAACCAATTGAAGGAAAGGTTAAAGAATTTAATGCAGAAGGGAAATTATATAAAGAGCTTTATTACATGGGCTTTAATAAAGTCTTTCGAAAAATCAGCTATGATAAAAATGGTAATAAAACGATAAAAGAATCGTTTAGCGAATCCGATGAGATTTCACCAACTATTTTTTAAAAAACCTGACCTTATTATGATTGATCTTGGTATAATTCGTTCCAATCCTGATTTAATCAAATCAGTTTGTGCCCGGCGTGGCTGTGATATTGATGTCGATGCGTTCTTAACGATCGACCGGGAATACCGGAATTTGCTGACAGAGTTGGAAAACCTCAAAGCAAAACAGAACAAGTTAGGCAGGAATGAGGCAGAACAAGCCAGGTTGCTTAAACTCGAAATAGGTTCTCTGAATCAGAAAAAGGAGTTGCTTGAAAAGGAAAGAGATAATATTTGGCATGTAATCCCGAATCTATTAGCTGAGGATGTCCCTGATGGTAAAAGTGATGCCGATAATGTTGTAATAAAAGAGTGGGGGGTGAAGCCTTCCTTTAATTATTCACCAAAAAATCACGAAGAAATTGGTGAACAGCTTAACATACTTGATACAAAGCGGGGGGCGAAGGTTGCAAAGGCTGGTTTTTACTTTTGGAAGAATGATGGCGCTTTGCTTACCTGGGCTGTTTTTAATTATGCCATTGACTTCCTGATAAAAAAAGGATTTACCTTTTTTATGACACCGATTGTAGGAAAAGATAACACCTTTTTTGGTACCGGCTATTTTCCTTTTTTTGAAGGAGAGACGTTTAAGATTGAAAATGAAAATCTGAATTTAATTGGCACAAGTGAACAAACACTTATTGCGTTTCACGGGGAAGAGAACCTAAGCATATTGCCTCTGAAATACACGGCGTTCTCGCCCTGTTTGCGCACCGAAAAAGGAGCTTATGGGAAGGAAACCCGCGGGATTTTTCGTGTACATCAGTTTCATAAAGTGGAACAGATCATATTCTGTAAACCCGAAGACTCTGTGTTTTATCATAACTATTGCCTGGATATCATAGAGGAATTTATGCAATCCCTTTGCATCCCCTACAGGATTGTGAATGTATGTACCGGCGATTTAGGAGCGCCTGCCTATAAAAAATACGATCTGGAATCATGGTTTGCTGGTTTTGGTTCTTACAGGGAAACACATTCCAATTCAAACCTCATTGATTATCAGGCTCGAAGACTAAATATCAGGTATAAAGATAAAGAATCAGGTAAAAATGCATTTGTAAATACAATTTCTTCAACCATGGTAACGGATCGTACGGTCCTTTCTATTTTGGAGAATTTTCAGCAGGAGGATGGCAATGTCAAAGTCCCTGATGCCCTGAAACCGTATTTCCCAAAAGAATATTTAGGGAAATAACAGTGAATGTTTATAGACTTAATTTTTATCCGATCATGCTTCTTCGCCCCTACTTTGCTAATTGTTTCAGGATGAAACTCTAATCTGCATATCATTTTTCTCATGAAAAACTTTGCCCGGTTATTTCTTTTAATTCTGTTACTGGCACCCGTCCTGTTTGCGAACTGCCAGGATTTCAACGCCGATTTCCGGCAGGCGACAGATTATTATTATGCCAGAAAATATATAGAAGCTGCCCGGTTATTTGAAAAATGGGTACCCGATATGGAGGAAGAGTATGGAAGGTTCGATACGTCTGTATATTTAAAACTGGTAGGCTGGGCCGGCACCTCCTATTTTAATGCCGGGAATTATGAAAAGGCGGAGCCGTTGATGGAAGAAGCCTTAAGTATTACGAGAGAAAACCTTGGTACGGATCATCCCGACTATACCATTCGATTAAACAATCTGGCGCAATTGTATCAGGAAATGGGCTGCTTTGAGCAGGCTGAATTGATGATGAAAGAAGTTCTCCAAGTTGATATAAAAAACGTTGGCGGAGATAATCATGACTATGCCATAGATTTAAATAACCTGGCGCAACTATATCAGCAAATGGGCCGGTTGGAGCAGGCTGAACCATTGATGCAGGAAGCGCTGCGTATCAATAAAGAAAAATTGGGAGAGGACCATCATTCCTATGCCATTAATTTAAATAACCTGGGCATGTTATATAACGCAATGGGTTGCTATGAAGAGGCGGAACCGCTGGTAAAGGAGGCCCTGCGAATCGATAAAGAAAAATTTGGACAGGATCATGATTCTTATGCCCGGGATGTGAATAACCTGGCACACATATACAAAGCAATGGGCCGGTTGAAACAGGCGGAGCCGCTGATACAGGAGGCCCTGAGCATCGACAGGGAATATCTGGGTGAGGATCATCCCGGCTATGCCAAAGATTTAAATAACCTGGCACAATTGTACATTGAGATGAACCTCTGTGACAAGGCCTATCCGTTGATGCAGGAGACATTAAAGATCATTAAAGAAAAGCAAGGTGAAAACCATCCTCAATATGCCATTGCTTTAAATAGTCTGGCACTGTTATATTTAGCGATGGGCCGCAGTGAACAGGCAAAGCCTTTGATGAAAGAAGCATTTGGGGTATTTCAAAACCAGTTAAAGAACAATACCGGGTATCTGTCCGGAAAGGAGCTGGAAAAATTCCTGGATACCTATCTGAACGAACTGGAAACATTTCAATCGTTCAATATTTTGGAATCGTTACGAGACTCTCTGGGAAATGCTGGTTCATTTGCCTTTGATATTGAGTTGAACCGGAAGGGAATGGCCTTGCAGGCAGCAGAGAACCTGAGAACCCGGATTCTGGCAAGCGGAGATACCTCCCTCATAAATAATTATCTCACCCTTATCACTTTAAGGAAACAGATCGATCAAGCCAATTCCACCTCGCCGTACACCCGAACTGACGACATGGAAAAATTGGAAATACAAGCAAATGAACTGGAAAAAAACCTGACCCTTAAGTCACAGGACTACAGCAGAAGCATTGAGGAAGTGAATATTACATGGAAAAAAGTTCAAAAGCAGGTGAAACCCGGTGAGGCTGTCATTGAGTTTTCAAGTTTCAGGTTTTATAACAAACGCTGGACCGACAGTACCTATTACTGTGCCCTGGTTTTAAGGCCTGAATATACCACTCCAAAAATGGTTTTCCTTTTTGAAGAAAGGTCACTTTCCGACATATTGAATAAAACAGCGAAGGACATTGATCCAACCCGCAAAGTCATTGGCATGGCTATTGAATGTGATTCATTGCACCATTCAGATTTTTTATACCAGCTAATTTTCAAACCCGTCGGTCATCTTTTGGATGGCGTGAAAACCCTCTATTATGTTCCGACAGGCATGTTGAACAACATCTCGTTTCCCTCCTTAACCATTCGTGCGAATGAAAAACTTGCCGGGAAGTATATTCTGAACTGTTTGATTTCTTCGAAAAAACTTATAACAAAACAGTGACTGTAGCAATTGTTTAAACTAATTCGACGTTCTCTGGGCGGGATTACTATATCACCCAATCTATACCCCTGTTGTGTTTTTTTGTCAGTTATTCTTCTTGAAACGGTTCCTGTTAAACTGATTATCAAAGGTTTCGGATTTCCTATCCGATAAAAGGATGTTGATTAATTGTCTCAATGAGTTTGCTAATCTTTTGCAGAGCAACCTTGTTCCCGGATTTAACCCAGAAGGAGAAGTCTTTCTTGGCATCATTCAGGTTATTAGTTTTTTATATGTATTTATGTCCAATATATAGCATGTTGGTAGTTATTCTTAATCGGCTTTTTAGCAAAAGGTGATACGAAAAATGAGAGTATTTTTGTATTCCTCTCAACAAATTGAACCGGTCAGAAAAAAATTAGTTTTTCCAGCACATCAATTAACGAAATAGCCATTTTGTCGCCCAAATGGTTTTTTATGAATAATTCAGGTGGTGACAATTATTTTTATATTTTTGCGCAGCACTAATTCAGCAGTCAAGTCTCAGTACCATGGGCTGGTATGCAAAAAGGGCACCGGCATTGATATGTTCTTCTTCAGCCTGGCTATCCGGTACAAATTTGGGCTCAGCCAGCTCAACAAAGATGCCGAAATAATCTTTTTGACACCAAAGACCAGATGGTCGTGGTTTCGCTTGGATTCAAGATCTTCGGAAAGAAATAATTCCTGATTTTCCACAGATTTCAACAGTCAGCCAGGCTGATGAAATCCATGGATTTTTACTGATTCGGATGTGCCCCATTCGCCATTCTCATAAATTTTTCAATGACCTGATTCCGGAAAAATGAGCAAAATAAACAACAAACAACCCCTACCTGAAAAACGGAAGATCGTTGTGCTGAATCTCGTTGTTTTTTTTCTCCTCTTTTATCTGCCCTCTTTCTCCGCCCATAATCATGATCCGCAAAATGATTCATCCCTCAATTTATCATCCGGTTATAAGGATTTGTCAGCCAGGACCAAAGCACTGGTGGCCAGGGAATTTATTAACAGCAGGGTTGAGTTCAATGCGCATCAGGCTGTTTTACATCAAGGTCGGACTTTCGTGCTCATCAAGAACGAACTTGCAAAGGCAAGAAATTTTCTCAAACAGGGATATTCCTATCAGGAAATCAAGGATGAGATCGACAGGCTTACCCTTTGGAAAAAAATAGCCGGGGAAAGTGTAATAACCGGTAAAGACAACCAGCAAACTGTCAGGAACCTTGCTGCCACCTCCATCCTGCTAAAGGAGTTACTTAACAGGACCAATGACCGGCTGCAAAAGATCACATCGTATCACAAAACACTGTGGCAGTTCCAGTATAAACTTGATTCCCTGATGATGGACAGTGTTCTTTACATTGTTCCCAACGATTCTGTTTCGCTGATCCGGTATTTTCAACGGATGATATTGTTAAGCAAAGACTTTACACCGGTTGAAATTCCCTTGAAAACAGCATTGGACAGTGTTGAAAAACTTGAGATCAAGGTCAACACGATTAAGTTCAGTCTGGAATCTGAAATCGCTGAAACCGAAAACCAGCGGAAAATATTGTACGAAAAAATCGGGGTCATTGAAACCGGAACTTTCGGACGAGGTATCGATAAAATCAAATCAATTGAAGAGGTTATTGCTTTTTCTTTCAATAAGGCCGAACTGGTATTGATCTTTTATGTGGCCAACCATCTCAGTTCACTCATCCTGATGCTGTTGTTTATCATCGGGATTGCCTTTTACCTGATCCTGCTTGGACGAAAAAGCAAGGAAGACAACCTCAATGAAACATTGAAGGAGGACCAACCCTTTTTATCAAATCCTTTTACTGCAGCAATACTTCTGGTAATTACGGTCTTTCAGTTTTTTCTGCCACTTCCTCCATTTGCTTTCAGCGGGTTGCTCTGGCTGATCAGCGGTGTGGCCTTGTCGGTGATTCTTCGAAAACCGGTTCCTGCGTTAGCGTATAGAACCTGGCTTGTTTTCTTTGGATTATTCCTGTTTGGGTTTTTAGGCAACCTGCTTCTCTGGCAGTCAGCCTTCGAAAGATGGAGTATGTTGCTGTATATTCTTTTTGCATTGGCTTCAGGGATATTCTTCCTGGTCCGGTTATATAAACATAAAGCCAGGGAAAAGCTCGTCCTGTGGTTTATTACGATCTTGATTCTTTTTGAAATCCTGGCCCTCGTAAACTATTTATCGGGAGGATACAACCAGGCAAAAACATTTATGACCACAGGGGTTTTTGCCGTAATTATTGCATATTTCCTTTTCTGGACGGCCCGAATCGGGAATAATGCACTGCACCTGTCTTTGCATCTCTTCCGGGGAAATGAAGAGGAGTATCATGGAAGGTCCCCGGAGAAGCCGGCAAAAATGGCTCCCTCTTTTTTACTTTATATTATAGCTTTGGTTGGTTGGTTCATCCTCCTCAGCCGCAATTTCTATTTTTATCAAACCCTGTTTGAACCACTACAAGAAGCCCTTACTGCCACCCAAACAATTGGAGCTTTTACTTTTACTTATCAAAGCATTTTCATCTTCTTTGGAATATTGGTCCTTTCGGTAATCATATCCCGGGTTGTTTCATTTCTTGCATCTGACCCTGCCACAGGAACCGGTAAATCGAAATCCGGAGGTCTTGGAAGCTGGATGTTGTTGATCAGGATCACCATCATCACGCTTGGCGTACTGCTGGCCTTCGTATCTGCGGGGATTCCGATGGATAAATTTGCCATCATCCTGGGTGCCCTGAGTGTTGGCATCGGTTTTGGCCTGCAAACCCTGATCAACAACCTGGTGAGCGGAGTAATCATCGCCATTGAAAAACCGATCAATGTGGGCGACATCGTTGAAATCACTGGCCAGGTCGGTAAAATGAAATCAATCGGGATCCGAAGCAGTGTTGTCACCACCTGGGATGGGGCCGATGTAATTATTCCAAACGGAGATTTATTGAATCAGCATCTGATAAACTGGACCCTGGGAAGTACCCGGCGACGGTATGTCCTTGACGTCGGTGTAGCTTATGGAACCGATCTTAAAAAGACCAGACAACTTTTGCTTGATCTGATGCACAAAGATCACCGGATATTGAAACATCCTGAACCGATCGTACTGGTCAACGAGTTTGCCAGCAGTTCGGTTGACATGAGTCTGAAGTTCTGGGTAGGGCATTTCAGCATAGGTTTTGACGTGAAAAGCGATCTGATCCTGGCCATCGATGTACTCTTCAGGGAACATGGAATCGAAATCCCATTTCCACAGCAGGATGTACATATCCGGTCAAATACAGACCTCCCTGAAATCCGGGGTGATTGATTTTAACGAAGATGAACCCTCATCCCAAACCTGTAAAACGCAAAATGGCGAACCGGTTTTCACCATTTCGCCATTTCACCATTTCACCATTTCACCATTTCACTATTTCACTATTTTTTGCTGTGGCATCGACTGGAATAATCCCCATACTATTCAGAACTATTCAGTGGACTCAGTGTTTTAGTTAATGGATAGGTTCAGTGACGATTAACTATTCCTTCATTAAAGTAAAACCAACACGAAACTAAACGGAACTACTAATTTTGTTGTTCTAATCCCTGCCCAATCCGTTTTTTCGTCATATTTGCTATATAGAAATGTCTTTAATTGGGACCGTATATTAAAATTCAAGATGATCACGCTGATAATAAAGGCCTTTACCAGATATGATTGGTCTACTCTAACAAAAGTAAGGTTTTGCGCCTGGATACAGGTGTTCAGATCGTCTTAATGCTGCACCACCCATTTTGTGCCGGCAATTACCCGGTCACCCGAAACAACCTGGACCATATACACCCCATTTTCATAGCTGGCTGCATTTAATCTGGCCCAGCCTGTTCTTGTTTCAACATGCTCTTTTTCGCGCAATACGCTACCAATGCTGTAAACCATTAATGTTAAATCACCCTGCTCATTCAATGCCGGCAGCCTGACAAGCGCCTCCGTGGAAGACGGGTTTGGAAGAATAGCAAGCTTTTCAGGCGATTTAGCCGCGTTTCCGATGGCGTTGAGCAACCCGGCATATTTGAATATTGAATTTGTATCAGCTCCATTTCCGCCAATCCACCCGGTTGAAGCATCTTTGAATCGCAAGGCCCATGGGTCAGCCTCAAGATTTGAATCCATCACGATCGTATTGGCAAAGAAATCCGGGGTAAACAATAGCGTGACCAAGAAGTCGATTGTGTCGGAAATGGCGATCACATAGCCACCATCGAAACCTTTCACCGAAGTCATTCCGACAATGAATTTATCGCTGTTAGAAAGCGAATCGGCCGCCCAGGTTGAGCCCCCATCGTTAGTAAGATAGAATTGTCTTCTGGGCAACGGGAAATAGGGATCCCAGAAAACGCCCTGCTGTGCCGTGGAAAAATCGAGTCCGCTCCAGCCAAGGTTGGTTGCAATGATGGGTGAAACGGTCCAGTGGGCTCCGCGGTCTGATGATTTGAAACACCGGGCATCATAAAATCCATTCCCGTTGTCGATCAGCGACGGGAACCAGATGTTGTCGCCAACCATGCTGAATGCATTGGCAGCGCCCCATTCGCCCGGGAAAACAGGTGGAATCAGAGCCGAATCAATCCTGCTCCATGTATTGCCCCCATCGGTGGTCCGCTGGATTTCAAAATACCCCAGGGTCGGATCGCCTACGGCCACACCGTTGTGGGCATCAAACGCCGCATAAAAATCAGCGTACGCGCCCGGTTCGGTGAACTGGGTGGTTGTTTTGTTTGTCCATGATGTTCCACCGTCAATCGTCTTCCATACCGAACCCCCTGAACTATTGTCTGTAAACACATAAAAGCAGGTGTTGGCATCCACCGCGCAAACACTGCTCATCATGGCTCCACCAGGCGCCGGGATGGAATCGAACTCCCATGTGGCGCCGCCATCGCTTGTTTTGATGGCATAACTATAAGGAACCAGTCCGAAATCATCCATGGCCAAGGTCCCAAGCCACACGGTTGACCCGTCAACGATCGAGATCCAGCGTGGGTAGTTACCGTATGGCGGATGATTGTAAGGAAGGTCAAAAGGAATAAACTGGGCCCGGGCAATGCTCACCAGGGTTAATGAGATCATCAGCAGGTAAATTTTCATTTTCATAGGAGATGTTTTTATGTGAGATAAAATTGTTGATTTACATTCAATTAATGTTTGACCACCCATTTTGTGCTTGCCATTAACCGGTCGCCCGAAAGAACCTGAACCGTGTAAACCCCGTTGCCGTAAGCCGAAGCATTCAGTTTGGCCCATCCTGTGTAGGTTTCGATCTTCCTGTTTTCACGTAGTTTGCCGGCAACGTCATAGATCATTATAGTGAGATCGCCCTGCTCATTCATTCCCGGAAGTTTCACTAGGGCTTCCGTGGAGGTCGGATTTGGCATGATGGCCAGTTTTTCGGGCGATTTAGCAGCAGTTTTCACTGAGGTGAGTATTCCGGTAAATTTCATTATTCCGTTTGTATCCATTCCATTCCCGCTGAGCCAACCGGTTGCTGCATCTTTGAACCGTAATCCCCACGGGTCAGCAATAAGATTTGAATCAATGGCTACACAAGTGGAGAAAAAATCTGGAGTGAACCATGCAGTATTTAGATAATCAGTGGTATCCGTGGTTAAAACAATAAAACCACCGTCAATACCTTCAACAGAGCTCATACCTGCGATAAATTCATTGTTAACTGCCATCGAATCCTGTGACCATGTATTCCCGCCATCATCTGTAAAATAGAAATATTGTTTATAGGTTGGCCAGGATCCATCCCAAAGAACTCCTTTTTGTGCTGTCGAAAAATCCATGCCGGCCCAGCCAATACTATCGGCGATGACCGGAGAAACCGTCCAATGCGCTCCGCGGTCTTCCGATTTAAAACACCGGCAGGAATAGGTTCCGTTTGCATCGGAAATCATGGTTGGGAACCAGATTTTGTCACCTATAGCCCTGTAAGCATTTGTTCCCCCCATTTCGCCCGGAATGATTGGCGGAATTAAACTTGATTCAACCCTGTTCCAGCTATCCCCTCCATTGGTTGTCTTTTGTATTTCAAAATACCCCAGGGTCGGATCCCCCACTGCTACACCTTCGTTGGCATCAAAACCACAGTAAAAATCGGCATAAGCGCCGGGGTCTGAAAACTGTGTTGTTGTTTTCTTCGACCAGCTGATTCCTGCATCGGTGGTTTTCCAGATCGAACCTCCTGAGCCGTTGTCTGTAAAAACATAGAAGCAGTTATTGGCATCCACTGCAAATACACTGCTCATCATAGGTTGCCCGGGAACAGGTATGGAATCGAATTGCCAGGTATCTCCGCCATCGGTCGTCCTGACAGCAATGGAATAAGGAATTTGGACGCCTGATCCGTAACTTATTGTTCCAATCCAGACATTCGATTTGTCAACTATTGAAATCCAATCCGGCCAAAAATAATTAGTCGTATCCTGGTAATCCAGTGGCATTGGAACGAACTGGCAGTTTCCTGCTATCGAAATGTATAGCAAAATGGCTAAAAAGGAAAATTTTGTTTTCATAAGTCGGTTTTTTAAATAATTAAGTATTCCAATGCCAAAAATAGTACGATGCCAAGGTCAAGTAAAGCGGGAATTTCCAATCGGCAGGATTTCATTGATAACTGGAAGGATTTACATGTTGAGCGGTTATTATTCTTATTTTATTATATTTGGCAAATAATTCGTTGAATTTCATACTGTTAACCAATTCACAATGAATCTAAGGACTCTGATAATCATTGTAGGTTGTTTTCTCTGTCTAATTAGTCAGGCACAGCAAACCCGCCTTGACAGTTTATATGAGGCCAACAATGGTTACATCAAACAGGATGAAAAAAAACTGCGCCTTTTAAATAACCTGTCTTATGAATATCAATGGAACCAATTGGACAGTGGTATTGCTTTTGCCGACAAAGCAATCGTTCTTGCTCAAAAATTAACCAATCCAAAGGGGCTGGCTACTGCCTACAACAATAAAGCGATAAATTCCATCCATAAAGGAAAGTTTTCAGATGCAAAAGAATTGCTTCAAAAGGCATTCAATTTAAATACCAGAATAAAAAACAAAACCGGGATTGCAGATAACTACTTATACAGGGCTAAACTTTGCAGAAATCTTGGAGCCCTTGACTCGGCCAACAAATTTATTGACAAAGCATACGAATTATATACGCAAACCGGCGAAAAGAACGGAATGGGATATGTACTTTACTGGAAGGGTTTTGTTTTATGGTCTGATACAGGAAGTATTGCACTTTATAACAAAGCGATCAGGATCTTTGAACAGACAGGTAATGATGCCGGACTTGGTTTGACATATGACGGATTAGGTTGTTACTATCAGGTATTTGAAAAATATTCAACATCATTGGTATGGTTTAACAAGGCAATAAAAGTCAACAAACAAAATAATCTTTTATACAATCTGGCACAGGATTATAATAACATCAGCCGCGATTATTATCTGACAGCAGATTATTCAACACAACTGGAGTACCTGTTAAAAGCATTGCGATTAACAGAAATAACCGGGACGCTTTTATATGAGGCATATTGCCTTTCAGCGATCAGCACCCTCTATTTAGATTTGAAACAATACCCTGTCGCATTAAATTACATTCGCATGAGTGTTGATTTAACCGTACAGATAGGTGTTGATTATTACCTGGCAGACAGGTATATTCAATTAGGCATTGTATATTCAAAAATGAACAATTACAGCAGGGCATTTGAATATTTTGGGAAAGCCCTGGATATTACTATAAAGAGAAATGATGAAGAAACCCAATCGTTGTGTTATACCGCAATGGGTAAGGCTTACCTTGAGCTCAGACAATACGACAAAGCCTTCCTGTATTACCAGAAGACCATGGAAATTGATGCCAGGCTATATGGCAAGGATGGGTGGGTTGAAGACCTTATTGATTTTGGCAAATGCATTGTCTATGCATCTGATGCTGTTTTGATACAAGCTGGTTTTGATCCGGCAAAGCGGAATGAAATTGCTGTCAGATATTTCCAGCAAGTTATCCGGGATGGAGAAAGAGGGATTAAACGTGATGCACTTTTTGAACTCAGCCGCATATACGAGAAAGAAGGCGATATTGGCAAGTCATACAATTGTTATAAACAATATATCGTTCTAAAAGACAGTATTATAAATGCTGAAAATTCAAAGAATATCGGCAGCATGCAGATTCAATATGATACAAAAAAAAAGGAGCAGCAAATTGTGTTACTCAACAAAGACAAACAAATCCAGTTGCAGGAAATAAACAAACAAAAACTGATGCTGAATGGCTTCATTGCCGGTTTTGTTGTGGTGTTGCTATTCGCCGGGGTATTTTTTATGCAACGCAACAAGATCAAAAAAGGCAACGCCGCCCTGCAGGTTGCCAAAGATCGGGCCGAACGGAGCGAACAGTTCAAGCAGCAGTTCCTGGCCAACATGAGCCATGAAATCCGCACGCCAATGAACGCGGTGATGGGGATGACCAGTCTGGTACTGGATACACCTTTGGCTGAAAAACAGAAATTTTACCTCGAAGGGATTAAAAAATCAAGTGATACCCTGCTGCACATCATCAACGACATCCTTGATTTGTCGAAGATAGAAGCTGGAAAAATGGAACTTGAGAAAATCGATTTCTCATTAAGCGATAACCTGAAACAGGTCAAACAAACCTTGAACCACCGTACCGAGGAAAAAGGGCTGGAACTTTTCGTTAACATCGAACCAGGAATTTCCGATGTGGTGATCGGCGACCCGGTGCGCCTGAACCAGGTGCTGATCAACCTCGCCGGAAATGCCATTAAATTTACCGAAAAGGGAAGTGTAACCATTGAGGTGACACATGGCGATTCGGAATCTGCCCTTAAGTTCTCCATCATCGACACGGGCATCGGCATACCACAGGAGAAACTGCTGACGGTCTTTGAAAACTTTAATCAGGCCAACGCCTCCGACACCCGCAAATACGGTGGCACCGGCTTGGGACTGAGCATCAGCCGGCAACTGGTGGAGCTCATGGGAGGAAAGATCTCAATTGCCAGCATGGAAGGCTCGGGAACAACCTTTTCGTTTAGCTTGAATTTTGAAAAGGGTTCCCCTGAAAGACTGGATGAACGGCTTGCCTCCGAAGAGCAGATCGATGGCAGCATCCTGGATGGCTTATCAATCTTGGTGGTGGATGACAACGAATACAACCGCATTGTGGCCAAAGACTCACTGGAGTCGAAATCAAAGGTGAATGTTATTGCGGTGGAAAGCGGCGCAGAAGCGATTGACCTGCTAAAGTCAACGAAATTTGATGTTGTGCTGATGGATGTGCAAATGCCTGTGATGAATGGGTTTGAGGCAACGCAGCAAATTCGAAATTCGAATTTCGAATTTCGAAATCATGAAATTCCGATCATTGCGCTCACAGCCAGTGTGCTTCGAACCGACCTTGATAAATGTACGGTAGCCGGTATGGATGGTTACATTCCTAAGCCTTTCAGGGCATCACAATTGATCATGGGCATTGCCCGGGCATTGAACATTGCTCTGAAGGCGGAGAAAAAAAATGAAGCCCCGTACACTCCTTCGGCAATCCTTTCATCCGGTGTCACAAACCTTGAATATTTAACCGGTTTCTGTGAGGGGGACAAAGCCCGGATGAAGAAGTACATTGATATGTTCCTGGCTTCAGCCCCCTCCTTTTTGGAAAAGACCAACACTGCAATAAATAACCGTGATTACGCGGAAATCGCCAGCCAGATGCATGGTTACAAAACAAAGTTCCTCATGATGGGCATGAAGGAAGCGAAAGATCTTGCGGAAGAGACCGAACTCATTTGCCATGCGGGAAACAACTCCGGTATTGCAAATGAAAAGTTGATGAAGATTATCAGTCAGGTTCAAATTGCGGTCAGAGAATTGACCCCAAAATGACCTTTCGGAAAGTTTTACTATTTTTATTCACTAAAACAACCACTTATGGGAACCGGAAAACCAAAAAAGATATTCATTGTTGACGATGACACGATGCTGACAGAAGCACTAAAAGATTGGCTGACCAGGAAAATCCCTCACCAGGTTTCCACTTTTAAAACAGGTGAAGCATGTTTACTGCGCCTTTTTGACAACCCGGATGTTGTTGTGCTGGATTATTACCTGAACACCGTTTCCAAGGATGCGGCAAACGGAATGGAAATTCTGAAGGAGATTAAAAAATATGATCCTGCCATTCATGTCATTCTCCTCTCCAGTCAGGAAAATTACCGGATTGCCCTGCAGACAATTCAGAAAGGCGCCGAACAATATGTGGTCAAAGACAAAGATGCATTTGAAAAGGTTTCCAGGATGATCAACGGGTTAAACTAGCATGCTTGTCTGTTCAAATTCTGATTTACGGCTCAACCAATGGTAATTGTCAACGCTTTAATTGTGGAAGACGATCATTTCTTCAGTGAAGTGCTGACGGATATGCTGACTCTTCATTTTCCGAATATTCATGCAGCTTATGTTGCGGGTACAATCCGGGAAGCACGGGGATTTCTCCTGAAAAACAGGATCGACCTGCTGTTCCTCGACATCGAGTTGCCGGATGGCAAAGGGTTTGAGCTTCTCTCTTCAATGGAGGAAGTCGATTTTGAAGTGATCGTTACCACATCGCACAGCAGTTATGCCATTGACGCCGTTCACCACAGTGCGCTGGATTACTTGTTGAAGCCGGTTGCCCTTCCGGAAATGGAGGCCGCCATCGCAAAATTCATGAAGAAATTCCGGCCTGGAAAACAGAATATTCAGGACATACAGGAAGGACCGCCCGCGTTTAAAAAAATTCCGTTGCCTACCTCCGATGGCTTTGTGTTTGTAAATATTGACGAAATCATTTCGGCTGAGGCGGATCGCGCCTACACCGTTTTTGCATTGAAAAACGGGAACAAGATCATGGTTTCAAAACCGCTTGGCGATTTTGAAGGACGTTTGATGAAACACAACTTCTTCCGGGTGCATAAGTCTCACATCATCAATCTTCACGAGGTAACCAGGTATGTCCGCGGAGAAGGAGGATACGTAGTGTTGAGTAATGACGATACTGTCCCTGTGTCCCGCATCCGGAAAGATGATTTCCTGAAAATAATCGCAAGGTGAAAGAAAAAGCCCTGATTCCTAACGGCTTCAGGGTTTTTTGCTGGTTTTGATGTGGCATCGACTGGAATAATCCCCATACTACTCAGAACTATTCAGTTGACTCACTGTTTTGTTTAATGGTTTGATCCATTTGAGATTAACCATTTTCCGATTAAAGTAAAACCAACACAGAACTACTCAGAACAACTTATTCTGTTGCCCAAATCCTGCCCAATCCGTTTTTTCTTCAGATTTTCTAAAACCGAAATTACTTCCATAGGGACCGTACTTTAAAATTCGAGACGATCACGCTGATAATAAAGACCTTTACCAGATACGACAGGTCTATGCTGACAAAAGTAAGGTTTTGCGCCTGGATACAGGTGTAAACACAGATCAATTTTAAATCTCACAACTTGATTAGCAACAGATTTGTTAGTTCCAAATGTCTTTCATCCTGAAGGTTTTCCTATGGTACAGCTTAATTCCGTGTTCTGCGATCACATTCCGATGTCTTTTTGATGGAATACTTTTTTCTTTTTTGCAAAATTTAATGAGGTTTATTAAGGCGGTTTCTGTAAATTTACCCTTCATATTGTTAAAGAACCCAATTTTAGCGTTAATTCAAAAGGAGAATCCACAATTGACCATTTAATTGTCAATGAACAACAGATAGTACTGGAGATTCAAAAGCACAAATTGAAATGATGAATGATATTCTTAAACAGTTTAAAAAGTAATTAATTGGCTTCGAAAAACACACGATTAATCTGACTAACTAATTCTTTCACGATGACACAAGAATGTAAGATAATGGAAAATCAGCGGATACCTAAAACCACTTTACGATCATCGGCCTATTTAAGGGATAAAGCCATTAAACAATTCATGTTAATTCTTCCTGCCGTGCTGTTTGTGTTGACAACTTCATTAACGGTTTTTTCTCAGTCTTCTGCAGTGAATCAGGAGTTTGGTGTCACTACCGGTGCATTTACCAACTTCCCGGCCAATCAGAATTACCTGAAAGAAAATATTGGTGTGTTTTATGTTGCCCCTTATATCCGGACAGGTCAACATGAGTTTTCTATAGGTTTAGTTTGTCCGATATCGACTCATGGGTTATATTTTACTGAGGACAACATCAATCCCCGTTTAGGGGCTATTGCCGGTTACAAATTCTACATATTTGATATTTATGGCAGGGAAAACCTCTTTGTTCATTACGCTTTCCAGTATCTGCGATTTATGGGTTCTTATGATAAGTACTATACTGGGAGCACCTCTCCGCCGGTTCACTGGACTGAAACCAACACGTATATCAATAACGTGGTTGGATTGGGATACAGCTTGTTTTTTGACAGCAATGAAAGGTTTGGGTTTTATTATACGTTGGATTATGTTATATCACAGGCTGGCTATAAAGTTGGCACACAAAATTCCATTCCGAACGTTTGGATTACACGATTTGTCTGGAATAATATAAGCACCAATATGGGTTTTAGTTTTAAACTTACCTCCTTAAAAAAGAAAGATAAAAGTAAAAAATGACAAATCATTATCGGGTAAAATACATCTTTTATTGAAAGGTGATATGAGAGATTTAGAAAAGGTTGGCTAATTCTAAGTGAAACGAAAAAAAAAATGGAGAAACAGAAAAAGTATAAATCAATAAAAACCCGATCGCATGAAGAAAATTTTAGTTTTTACGATTCTCTTATTAATTTCTTACCAATCATACTCTTGTACAAGCTTTATACTGAGGGAGAAGAACGGTTTATATCTTGGTAAAAACCTCGATTATTATACAGGCAAAGGATTTATTTTCATAAATCAACGAAATGATATAAAAATAGGTGCCTGTATTGTTCCTGAAAAACCATCACAATGGATTTCAAAATACGGAAGTATTTCATTTAATGTTTACGGCAAAGATTTACCTATGTCAGGAATGAATGAAAAAGGGCTGACAATCGAAAGTTTATGGTTAAACGAAACAGAGTATCCTCAACCCGATGAACGAAAAGCGGTCCCTGAACTTGGTTGGATCCAGTATATGTTGGATAATTGTTCAACAGTTGACGAGGTGATTGATGCTGACAAACAAATCAGGGTGGCCCATACTTCGATGGCTAAACTTCATTTTATTCTTCTTGATGAGAAGGGGAAATCTGCAATTGTTGAATTCGTTAATGGGAAAACAGTCATAACTTCTGGCGAGAAACTCTCGGTTGAAGTAGCAGAAAATCAAATGTATAGTCAGTCATTGGCGTTTATGAAAAATAATCCTTTGGGACCAAAATGCTATGAACAACCCATTAAAGACAAAAGAGAAAGATTTGAGATGGTTTCCCAAATGATCAAAGACAAAGACATAAATGATAATCCGGTTGATTACGGCTTTAACATCTTAAAAAAAGCAACTTGGACTTTTGAAAATGGGGATGCTCCGACACAATGGAGTATTATTTACAACTTAAAAGACAGGAAGATACATTATAAAACGAAAGATAATGGAGATATTAAAACCATTAGCCTGAATGATTTTGATTTTCAATGCTCCATTTCTGTGCTTGCAACAAATATTCAGGCCGAAAGTAAAAATGTGAAACCTGCTAATTTTCATAGTTACAACATTGAAGAAGCAATGGTTCACTTACGAGCAGTTTATGAAGAAGTTCCATTTACAAAGGGTAAAATTCCGGATGAAATGTTAAATGGAATATTAAACGCGACCAACAAGAAACCTTGTAACTAGTAAGTATATTTGTTTTTTCTCTTGTCAGTCCTCTCAGGCTTTGCCCCGGGAAACCAGTATCGTATTTTTATTTATCCCGGTTACATGAAATACCCATAAGACTAAAGTTCATGCAAACCGTGAATGATAGTTATGGGTATTCCATGTAACCCGAAAAAAATAAATAATATCACATGAAATACCCATAAGAATAAAGTTCATGCAAACCGTG
>CAIYES010000521.1 GCA_903925275.1 uncultured Bacteroidales bacterium | reverse complement strand
TGGGTTGCTCTCCAGCAGAGCTCACGTCCTGTTCAGATTTATCATACAAAGTTAAATTATTTAAAAAATAAATCGCCAGCCTCTTGTTTTACAACATAGAAGGGGGCAGGGGGAGAGGTCATAAAATATTAAAAAATTTATGAAAAAAATATACTTTTTCCTTTTCAGCCTGCTACTTTCAATGGTTATTTTTGGGATTGGCTCCGGAACTCCGGTGAATGCGCAGGAAATCAGCGACAGTACTACGGAGGCACTCAAATCAAAGATTCTCGGAAAGCTGAATCATTTTACCTTCGGCATGTACATCGATGCCTATTATAACGGAACGTTCAATTCGGGGCAGGATACTTCGAACCTGGTACCATTTTCGGCCAACTGTCCCATCCAGGATCAGATCAGGCTGAATGTGGCAGCGTTGGAATTCTATTACACTGCGGAAAAAGTCAGGGGAAAATTTGCCATTCAATACGGCGATGCCCCCAACCTCATGGCCGCATCAAATTCACAGTGGATCAAGACCATAAGGCAAGCCAATTTCGGATTCAGGATCGTAAAAGATCTGTGGGTTGATTTTGGCTATATTTTTAACCCTGTGGGAGTTGAATCATCATGGGGTGCGCTGAACCGTATTAGTTTTGTAACAATAGGAGGCTATTTTGAACCGGGAAGTGTGCTGGGCGCCAAACTCAGCTATAAATTTTCGGAGAAATTCAACGGCGGCTTCATGATCGGTAATCCCTTCTCCCTCGCCTATGCCCAGAATACACACATGGCAGGATTAATTTTTATCAACTACCAGCCTTTGAAGAATCTGAGTTTTACCTATAATAACTTCTTCGGCAACCAGGCCCTCATCAATGCCGACATCAAAACTAATATTCTCTATAACAACCTGATCATAACCTGGTCTCCATTTAAATCTTTGGAATTCATTGGGCAGTTAGACCTTGCCAGTCAGACCAATTCAACGAAGCCCCCCGATACCACCGGGATTGCGCACATGTATTCCGGGTTTCTGCAGGTCAGATATGCCTTTGCCAAGGTTTTCAGTATCTCTGGCCGTTATGAGGTTATGAACGACCCACAAGGCTTCCTGACCGGTATCAACAAACTTACCATGCGTGGGATCAGAACAAACGGGTATGCCTTCAGTTTTGAATATAAACCTGTATCCTTCGGGTACTTGCGCCTTGCATACCGCTATCTCTGCGGTTACCCCGGCAGTAAAATTTTTGCAAGCAATACCAGTGACAATATGCAGGCAATCATTTTTACGACAGGGGTGCGGTTTTAATTGTTATCGCGAAATGCAATGCAGAAAATCATTTTTCTCGTTTTTTTATTCATTTTTCTCTGGCACTCCTCTCTGGCACAGCATTTTTCCGAACAGCGGGGATCCCACTATTGCCGGCTGAAAAAAATATCGTCGGGCGAGACTCCGTTTTTGATGGACAATCCCGAAACCAGTATCCCACATACCTTCAATGTACTCAAATACACCCTCAACCTTCAGCTTTACAATTGCTATTTCACACCATTTCCCAGCAACTACAAAGCATCTGAAATCATTCGCTTTGAGGTTGATTCAGCATTAAATACGATACAACTCCATGCTGTTAACACATCCCTGGTCATAGATTCGGTGAGGCTGGCTGGATCTTCATTTTCGCATTCGGGGAATATGCTGACAATTTCACTTGACCGCACCTATAACCCGGGCGAAATTGCCGAGGTGAAAATATTTTATCGTCATCAAAATGTCCACGACGGCGCTTTTTATGCTTCCGGGGGTATGGTTTTTACGGATTGTGAGCCCGAAGGAGCCCGCAAATGGTTTCCATGCTGGGACAAACCTTCCGATAAAGCGCTTCTTGACCTCACTGCAAAAGTTCCGTCAACGGTCAAATTCGCATCAAACGGCAAACTGATGGACTCGGTTTTCTCTGCCGACACCCTTATCTACCATTGGGAAAGCATCCACAATATAGCTACTTATCTGATAGTGATGACTTCCAAAATAAACTACAATCTCGACATTGTATACTGGCATAAGCTTTCGAACCCCAGCGACAGCGTGCCAATGCGGTTTTATTTCAACCCGGGGGAGAATATCAGTGGAATAAAATCTGTTATTAAACCCATGACAGACTGGTATTCGCAGCATTTTTGCGAGCATCCTTTCCAGAAAAACGGGTTTGCTGCCTTAAACAGTCAGTTTGTATGGGGCGGTATGGAAAACCAGACTTTGACCAGCATTTGCCCGAATTGCTGGCAGGAATGGCTCATCGCTCATGAATTTGCACATCAATGGTTCGGAGATATGATCACCTGCTCAACCTGGGCAGATGTATGGCTGAATGAAGGCTTTGCCACCTGGACTGAAAACTTCTGGTGGGAGAAGAGCGGAGGCTATATTGCGTATAAGAACGGTATTAACAGCGATGCATCAAATTATCTGGCCAACAACCCGGGATGGGCCATTTCTGTTCCTTCGTGGGCCACAACGACTCCCGATTTAAACACCCTGTTCAATTATTCGATCACCTATGCAAAAGGTGCCTGTGTGCTGCACATGCTCAGGTACACCCTTGGTGATGCGTTGTTTTTCGCTTCCCTGCAAGCCTATGCGAACGATGCCAACCTCCGGTTCCATTCGGCGACCATTGCCGATTTCAACAACAAAGTCAATTCTGTTACAGGTCAGAATTACGACTGGTATTTTACACAATGGATATTTGCCCCCAACCACCCGGTATATGCCAACCAGTATTATTTTGAGAACCTTGGAAGCGGTAACTGGGATGTCAGGTTTTTAGTAAAACAAACCCAGACGAATGCCCCTTTTTTTCAAATGCCCATTATCCTGAAGATTCATTTCCCGGATAACACCGACAGTCTGATCAGGGTTATGAATACGAGCAATTACCAGGAATATTCATGGACATTTTCAAAACAACCCACCTCTTTTTCTTTTGATCCCGGGAACGAAATCGTACTGAAACAAGCCACCCTGACCCAGGGAATTTTCTACACCAAAACCTGGACAGGAGCCATCAGTGACGATTGGAATGTTGCCGGGAATTGGAATCCGGCCGGGGTTCCGGTCAATGAGAGCGTAAAAGTCCCCGCCACCGCTACCCGGATGCCGGTGGTACGAAATTCCGGTATGTCGTGTGGTTCGTTGCTCATCGAAGCCAATGCATCACTGATCGTGTCATCTTCTTATAATCTTACGACCTATGGCACGGTAATCAGGCAATAAGGGGTGTGGGAAAGGTCACGGTGTGTCAGATTTCACATTTCAGATTTCAGATTTCACATTTCACTTTTCACATTTCAGATTTCAGATTTCACATCTCACATTTCACATCTCAGATTTCAGATTTCAGATTTCAGATTTCAAATTTATCAACACCCCCGTAACTTTTATCCACAACCCTGATTAATTATGCGAATCAAGGGTTGGAATCAAATAGCCATGAAATGGCTTAATGTCAATAACCGTGGGTGAAGCCCACAGACCAGGGACAGCCGGAAAACTCAGCCCTGAAGGGGCTGTATATGTGATATTCAGCCCCTTCAGGGCTGGTTGAACTATCGGGTATCACTGTCGTTGGCTTCACCCACGGTTATTGAGATCTGGCCCTTTCAGGGCTTTGAGTGATTACCAATTGTGTCAACCCTTGATTCGTATTAATCATAAAAAAGTATGAACACAATGGACCATCAGGACAAATGCCAAAACGAAGGAAATCAATTCGCAAGTTGAACAGCTGGTGAGATTGTTCAATGCGAATGTCAAATCTGAAATCTGAAATCTGAAATCTGAAATTTGA
>CAIYES010000520.1 GCA_903925275.1 uncultured Bacteroidales bacterium | reverse complement strand
CGATCTGACTATGGGAATCCATTCGAGGACACCTGCAAATGGTACGACCACGAAAAAGATATGAGGTTCGTTTCCACAAAGCATCCAACTGTTGTTTTTCTTCTTACAGGTGAAGGTGAGGAACAGCCTGACTTATGGCACAAGTATTTCAAGAATGGTAAAATGCAGACTGCCAGGGCTGTAGTAACTTATGAAAGTTTTGATCCATTTAAATTGAAATAAATTTGGTGGCCTCGATTATTCTACTTACATTTGTCAGGTCATTAAAACACAACAACAATGAAAGTATTAGTAGGCTGTGAGGAATCACAAACAATTTGCAAAGCCTTCAGGGCTTTAGGACATGAGGCGTTCAGTTGCGACTTACTTCCATGTAGCGGAGGACATCCTGAATGGCATTTACAGATGGACATATTCGAGGCCATCAAATTAAAAAATTGGGATTTGCTTGTTGCTCATCCACCTTGTACGTTCTTAGCAGGTAGTGCTGTTCAATGGTTATCGCATCCTGAAGATAAGGAATTACCTTTCGAGGATCGCAGACCACATCCGAAATATCCGACACGGAGGCAGGATATGCTTGACAGCGTGGAATTTGTGAAAGCGTTATATAACTGTTCAATACCGAGGGTCGCTATCGAGAACCCTGTTGGACTGTTAAGTTCCAAGTTCCGCAAACCCGATCAGATCATCCAACCGTATATGTTCGGGGATGAGGCAACGAAAACGACCTGCCTGTGGCTCAAAAACGTGCCAAATTTGAAGCCAACCCATATTGTGGGTAAAGGAGATCGAGTTACATTTAAAAGCGGTAAATCGCACCCTAAATGGTATGCAGATGCATTAGCAACTGCAAAGACCAAACAGGAACGGCAGACATTGCGAAGCAAAACCTTTCAGGGTATCGCAAACGCAATCGCCGACCAATGGGGCGACTTAAAATAGTTGTGTGTTTTAATTGGTAGATGACTAGGGTGGAGATTCTCAATCTCTGCCCTTTTCTATTTTATATCGAAAATAGTTGCCTGAAAATTTGGTAGTCTCATATAAAGTTTTTATCTTTACAGCATAATTAAAACGTATCACAATTAAATCTTAACATCATGGGACAGTATTATTATCCTTGTTCGATTGAAAAGAAACAGCACGTTTACAGCCATGATTATGGCAATGGGCTGAAACTGATGGAACATTCCTGGATTGGTAATGGATTTGTAGAAATCGTCGAGAACCTTATCAAAAAGGGCGGGGCATGGTTTAAAGACCGTATTGTATGGGCAGGCGATTACGCCGACAACGAAAAAGGCAGAAAGAAAAACCTGCATACCATTTGCGAGAATAACAAAACCACACCTTCACCTTACGTTCGTAAGAAAGGCGAACAAAAACTGCGTTTCCTTGTGAATCTTGATACCAATGAGTATGTTGATCTTAACAAAGTTCCTGTAACAGAGGTTTATGTGCGGAAGGACGAAAAGACAGGAAAAAAATCGAAAACCGTTTATCGTATTCATCCCCTGCCAATCTTAACCTGTGAAGGTAATGGTAGAGGTGGCGGTGATTATCACGGCAATTCTAATCTCGTTGGCAGATGGGCTAGAAATCGG
>CAIYES010000519.1 GCA_903925275.1 uncultured Bacteroidales bacterium | reverse complement strand
TTATATACTTGAATTTGAAATGTTTGCGTTTTTGCGTCTTTGCGGTTTAAATATGTTTTTGATTTTCAGAGCAGGCTCATCATTGGTCTGAAATGGTAACTATCTCCCGGAAATATATATTCTTGTTTTTTGTATTGGCCCCTGTATTGATCTTTTCCCAGAATACTCATAAGATCGACAGCCTGCTTGGTTCACTTTCTCAAGCGAAGGATGACACGCAAAGATGCGGTACTTACAGAGCTTTATTCAGTGAATATATACGGAACAATATTGACAAGGCAAGACATTATAATGAGCTGGGGCTGAATCTGGCCAGGAAGATACATTATCCCTTTGGCATTGCGGAAGCTACTTACAACCTGAGCGCGGTTTCACGGATGCAAGGTAAATACGACAGTGCCCTGACTATCATGAATGAAGCAAAATCCATATACGGAACCATCCCCGACAGCACTGCCTATGCTGATTGTCTGCTGGAGATCGGGTATCTCTATACGCTTAAAAATGATGCTAAAAATGCCCTTATCAATCTCATTGAAGCCCGTGAGATTTATCGAAAGATCGGGAGAGGGAAAAACCTGGCCCTCCTCTATAACCGCTTCGCATCCCTTTACCAGTCTCAGAAACTTTTTGATTCGGCCCTGACCTATTATAAGAAATCCCTGGAGATCAATGTGGCAACAGGTTTTAAGCTCGGATCTTCAGTGAACCTTATCAACATGGGAAATATTTATGAAGCCATGCACGATTATCAGACGGCAATTAGTTACTGCAGGCAAGCCCTGGAGATCAAGGAGAAACTCGGGGATAAACAGGGTATAGGGAAATGCCTGAACAACATCGGAGCCGCTTACATGAACCTTGGCAAAGTCGATTCGGCTATTGAGTATCATGAAAAGGCCCTGGCCATAGCAACAGAATGCAATGGCTTCGTTGACATTGCAATGGGTTATATTAATCTCGGCTTTGATTACCAGAAAGGCAGGGATTATCGTAAAGCAGTCACCTATGCATCCAAAGGACTGGAAATGGCGAAAAAGGCAAACGACCTGGTCCTCACCCGGGAGTCGGCAAGGGTTCTGTTCGAATCATACGAGTCATTGAACAATTACAGGGAAGCATTCCGCTATCATACGATGTTCATGCAATACAGTGACAGTATTGTCAATAAAACCAACCTGAAGGCACTCACTGAAATCGAGGCAAAATACAATATGGTTTCAAAGGAAAAAGAGATCACCGACCTGAAGATTGATAAAAACAGGCAGGAATTGAAACTCCAGACTTTAAAAGGATGGTATTACCTTGGTATAGCACTTTTTCTTGCATTGCTTATGGTTGCTTTATTCTTTTATTACCGTTCGAGGGTCTCCCGGAAATTATCTCAGAAACTCAAGGAGATCAATGAGATGAAATCACATTTCTTCGCCAACCTGTCGCATGAGTTCCGCACTCCTCTTACGCTGATGCTCGGGCCGGCCGAGAAACTGATGGAAACTGCTAGGCCTGAAGATAAAGCTATGCTTGAAATGATTCACAGGAATGCCAGCAGGCTGTTGTTCCTGGATGAACAGCTTCTTGAATTTACCAGGATTGACAGCGGATATGAGAAACTGAGGCTCTTTTCGGGAAACATCCTTCTCCCGCTGAAGGCACTCACGGAATCATTTTTTATCCTTGCTGAACAAAGGGATCTTCAATTTTCCTGCAGTTTTCCTGAAGAACCGGTGGAGGCCTTTTTTGATACCGACATTCTTGAAAAAGTCACCGGGAACCTGCTTTCAAATGCATTCAAATATACACCCGCAGGAGGCAGCGTGAAATTGAGCGTTTCTGCCGGGAAGCAGTCTGATTTCGGTGATGTCGGAGGGCCTGACAAACCGGGATTGGCCTCTTATGTGAAGATCGATGTGAGTGATACAGGGATTGGCATTCCTGACGACAAGAAGGAGCTGATATTTGAACGTTTTTACCAGCTTAACCATAATCCGGGAAATACCACCGGGGGTGTCGGGATAGGGCTGGCCCTCACAAAAGAGTTGTGCAAACTTCACCATGGTACGATAACCGTTGAAAGCACGGTTGGAAAAGGGAGCCTGTTTTCAGTATATCTCCCCTTGAACTCAAACAACTATTTGCCTTCGGAACTTAAGGAATCAAGAACCTATGTGAGCCCTGTGCAAAACACCTACCACACCGAACCCGTGATGGAGGCTTTGACCGAAAACGAAATGTTTGAGGAGAATGACCCTGGTAATGCAGAAGAAAACAGCTTGCCTCTGGTACTGGTGGTGGATGACAACAAAGACATGCGCACCTATATCAGGGAAATACTTTTTGACCAGTTCCAGGTAATGGAAGCCGAAAGTGGCGAAACTGGTTTCAGGGAAGCAAGTACCTCGGTTCCCGACCTTATCATCACCGATGTCATGATGTACCCGGTGAACGGAATGGAATTCTGCCGAAATCTTAAAATAGATGAAAGGACCAGCCATATTCCTGTCATAATGCTTACTGCCCTTTCCGGTACACAGGAAAAAATCGAGGGGCTTGAGACCGGGGCCGACGATTATATTATCAAGCCTTTCAATACGAGGGAGTTGCTTGCCAGAATCGACAACCTGATTAATCAGCGTAAGAAATTGCGCCAGCTTTTTTCAAGTGCAATGAATATAGAGCCCGGGGCGATCAGTGTCACCTCGGCCGACGAAAAATTCCTAAAGCGGCTGATCTCTCTCACTGAAGATAATATTGACAACCCTGATCTCGATATTGAATTCCTGCTCCGGAATATATCCATGAGCAGGAGCCAGCTGCATAGAAAGATCAAAGGAATTACAGGTCAGCCGATTACGGGATTCATCCGGATCATCCGGATAAAACGGGCAGCCCAGTTAATGGAGAAAAAATTCGGGAATGTTTCCGAGATCATGTACGCTGTCGGCTTCAACAATCTCTCTTATTTCACCAAGAGTTTCCGCAGCATATACAACATGACACCCAGCGAGTTCATGGCAAAATGAGACATGAGTGCTAACTCCCGGCACATCACTGTCAATCCTTTTTTTTCATTTCAGTTATTATTCGCGCGGAAATTTATCCATCCGTCGCTGTTTTCCAAATAAAACATATCTGTCAATTTCTGGCACATGCCTTCTAATCTGTTGTTCGGCAATGCTATACTTTTGTTACACTAAATCAAACACCATTAATCAAAAAACAGTGTAATAATGAAAAGAGTTCTAGTTGTTATCCTCATGATCCTGAGTACAAATTTCCTTTATGGACAGCCTTTAACAGGCACAAAAACGATTCCCGGTGATTACCCGACGATACAGGCGGCCATCGGGGCATTAAATACGAACGGAGTAGGTGCCGGAGGTGTTACCTTCAACGTGGCAGCCGGAAGTACCGAGACACTTGCCAGTGCAACTTCAGGGATGATCGTGTATGCTTGTTTACCTGCATATTATTCTTCGGCCACGTCTCCTGTTGTTTTCCAGAAGTCGGGTTCCGGTGCTGATCCGCTGATCACTGCATTCACCCCGGGAACTTCAGCCACCACTGACGGTATTATTATCCTGTCGGGTGCAGGATACATTACATTCGACGGAATCGACTTGCAGGAGAATGTTTTGAACACCACTCCGACAATGCAGATGGAGTGGGGTTTTGCCCTGGTTAAAAAGAATTCTGCTGCACCCTTTTACGGTTGCCCGAATGTGATAATAAAAAATTGCGGGATCACCCTTAATAAAGCAAATACGGCTTCAACAGGGATCCACCTGGGATGCCATCTATACAACTCCACCACCGAGGTTTATATTACTTCCCCTTCCGATGCGAACAGCAACTGCAAGATTTACGGAAATAACATCTCCAATGTTTATAATGGGATAAGTGCAGAAGGCTTTTTTGGTCCTTCGAACCTGTATGACCTGAACAACGAGATCGGCGTAACGGCTGCGAATACCATCACTAATTTTGCCGGGGGCGGCGGAAACCCATTCGCAATATATGCATCCTACCAGGACAATCTGAAAATCGCCGGCAATTCGATTATCGGCGGGACAGGAACAACAGGAAACCTCTATGGAATTTATACTGGTTCCGGAACCGGGTCCAATGTGCAGATCTATAACAATGTGATCACCCTGACCCCTGGGGGCGCCTGGGTAACAACAGTTACCGGCATCCGAAATACCATGGGAAGCGGTGGCACAACCAATACTGTTAACATATATAATAATACACTTGAAAACTTCACACCTCCAACAGCCGCATCATGGCCATCCTACCTCATTTTACAGGAATCGAATGCCCCTACGGCGAATATCTACGGGAATATCATGCGCAACTGCACCCATTACGGGGCAAATTACTATTATGCAATCGGTGAATTGAGCAGTGTTACAAATGGTGTCAGGAATATTTACAACAACCAGATCTACAATATCACCATGCCAACCAGCACTACCATCTATGTAATTGATTACAGCGCCTCGACCACCACTACCGGCAACATTTACAACAACCTCATTCATGGCATTTACTCCAATGGCGGGAGCAACAGGGGGATCGCTCTTGAACAGGGCGGTACAACGAATGTTTATAAAAACCGCATCTATGATATTTCAACTGATGGTAACGGGTTCAGCGGACAAGGCCTGCTGACAGGGGTTTCGATATCGGCCACCACAACGGCGAATATTTACAACAACTACATAACCGACCTTAAAGCGCCCACCACCGGATACGGGTATGCCGCGGATGCCATTGAAGGTATATATATTAATACTGCAACATCCTGTAATATTATCAGTAATACAATTTACCTCAATGCATCAAGCGCCTATTCCAGTTTCAGGACAGCCTGTGTCAGCTCCTCGGGCAACACCATCGGGTCCATTTTATTAAAGAATAACATTTTAGTGAACCTCTCAACATCTGCCGGCAGCGGAAATTTTGCTGTAGCTTTAAGAAGACCAGGGACATCCCTTACTAATTATAATGTCAATTCCGATAACAACCTCTTTTACTCAGGGATTCCCAGCCCAAACAGACTGATATTTGAGGATTATACCAATGCTGACCAGACGCTGGCAGGATTCCAGTCAAGGGTCGCGCCCCGTGAAGCCCATTCAACCTCGGAACTTCCTCCGTTTGTGAATGCAGCAGGGTATGACTTCCATCTGATCGCAGGAGCTGGGACCTCCTGTGAAAGTGGCGGACAGGTTATCAGTGTCCCTGTTGTGATTAACGATGATTACGACGGAGATCAACGATTTCCCAATGCAGGATATCCGAATAATCCAGGTCACCCCGCCACCGCACCTGATCTGGGGGCTGATGAATTTGCCGGAGCAGGTGATAATACTCCGCCGAATATTATGTACACCCCTTTAACAGATCCCACGGACAATAACGCCAGGATCCTTACGGCAGTAATCTATGATGCAGGTACAGGAGTTCCGGTGAGCGGTATGGGATTACCAATGCTTTACTGGAAGAAAACAGGGGATGTGGGTTATGCCGGTGTCCAGGGAGTGTCAACCGGAGCCGGCCAGTATACGTTTACATTTGGCGGAGGCGTCAGCTCAGGCAATACCGTGTACTATTACCTTGCAGCCCAGGACATGGTCGTACCCGCAAATGTCGGAGTATTTCCTTCAACGTCCGCCTCAGGTTTCACTTCAAATCCTCCGGCTGCGTCGACCCCGCCCTCAAACCCGAGTTCGTATATTGTACAAAGTCCGCTTGTAGGGATTTGGACTATACCCGGTGATTTTCCGACCATACAGGCTGCCATTGCCACCCTGAGCTTCAGGGGGGTTGGTACGGGTGGTGTAACCTTTAATATTGCAGCCAATTATACCGAAACCTTTACCAATGCAAACGGAGGATTGATCAACTACACCTGCAACCCTTCATATTATTCTTCTTCAACGAACCCGGTAGTATTCCAGAAATCAGGTACCGGGTCAAATCCCCTGGTTACGGCCTATTCTCCGGGAACCTCTACCACTGTTGACGGTATCGTTACAGTTGCAGGAGGGGATTATATCACCTTCGATGGACTGGATCTGCAGGAAAATCCGCTTAACACCACCTCCACCATGCAGATGGAATGGGGATACGCACTGGTTAAAAAGAGTGCATCGCCCCCTTACAATGGATGCCAGAATGTGATCATACGGAACTGCAATATTTCACTCAATAAAGCAAACACCGGATCAATAGGAATTAATATAGCGGCATGTACAGCGAACTCGAATTTAACACTGAGCATTAGTAACGGGGCCACAGATGCAAATAACAATTGTATGATCTATGGCAATTCAATTTCAAATGTTTATTGCGGAATAAGCCTGAATGCTTATGGAACTTCCATCAGCGCATTTGACCTGGGGAATGAAGTAGGGGTGACGGCACCCAACTCAATTACCAACTTTGGTGGAGGAACAGTCGATGCTGAGGCGATTTTCGTCAATTACCAGCATAACTTAAAAATTTACAACAATACGATCAACGGAGGAACAGGGACAACGGCAAATAACCTGTATGGGGTTTATGCACTGAATGAAGCAGGCGCCAATTTTGATATTTCAGGAAATACAATAAGCCTGAACGGGGCTACTCCCAATCATTGGATCTACGGTATCTGTACATCTGAAAACACGTCACCCAACATCATTAACATCAACAACAATTCCATCGAAAATATCGTAAACAGCCAGAGTGTCAACTCATATATAAGGTGCATTTACCAGGGGGCCTCGGGTCATACTATCAACATCAACGGGAACATTATCCGCAACATTTCCAAACCCGGGTCAGGTTATCTTGAAGGCATTTATACATTTTACGGGGCAAACAGCTGCGTGGAAAGTATTTCGAACAACCAGATTTACAACCTTACTTCCACTGGCTCTAGTGTGATCTACGGAATCGAAAATTCGACAGGTTCAACGGGTACCGCGAATATTACAGGCAATGTCATTCACGGGATCAGTTCATCCGCCTTCAGAAATATTGGCATTTACAACACATCCGCTTCAGTAGTTAATGCCGGAAAGAACAGGATTTACGACATCACTTGCAATGGTGGTCTTACCTATGGAATTTATTTTACCAGTGTTGCCACCGCCAATGTATATAACAACTTCATTTCAGACCTTAAAGCCCCTTCGACCAACAGTGGCTGGGCAGTGTTCGGGCTTCATTTTCAGGATGGCACTGCAATAAACATGTTTAACAATACTGTTTACCTGAATGCGAGCAGCAGTTTTCTTAACTTCTCAACAGTTTGCGCAAATGTGGCAAGCAATTCATCCTTTGTCACGTCGAAAAATAACATCCTGGTTAACATGTCGGTTTCAACCGGTAATGGGCATTATGCCGTGGCATTCTACCGGACTGGTCCCTCTCTGACAAATTACGATCCTGGCTCAGATAACAATTTGTTTTATGCCGGGATCACCGGTACAAACAATATCCTTTTTTGCGATAACAGCAACTTTTACCAGACCCTGTCAGCATTTCAGGCTGCCGTTGCTCCGAGGGAGACGAATTCTGCCACTGAAATGCCTCCGTTCATTGATGCTGCCAACAACAACCTGCATGTTCAGGGTGGCGTTGAGACCCATTGTGAAAGTGGCGGACAAGCAATCACAACACCTTTTACCATAACCGAAGATTATGACGGCGATGCCCGTTATCCAAATACAGGCTACCCGTTTAACCCGCTTGACACCCCCAATGCACCTGATATGGGTGCAGATGAATTCGGTGGAGGGAAATACCACAATCCTCCAAGCATTATTTATACCCCGATTACAAATCCTGTCACAACGGCGGCACAGGTGCTTACGGCCACTATTTCTGATCCCAGCTCGGGCGTACCAACTTCAGGTACGGGCCTGCCTGTCCTTTACTGGAAAATAAACAACGCCGCCACCTATACACCGGTCCAGGCAGTCTCGGCAGGCGGCAACCAGTATAGCTTTACTTTTGGCTCTGGCGTTGAATCAGGAGATTATGTGTATTATTACATCGTTGCCCAGGGCAATTGGCCAATACCAAACATAGGGGCATTCCCCAACTTACTGGCAGGGGGTTACAGCGCAAATCCGCCTGCGGTATCAACACCGCCGTCAAATCCAAGCAGCTACCTTGTACAAAGTCCGCTGTTCGGCACCATTTCGGTCAATACAGCCGGAAAATATCCTTCACTGACAGGCCCTTCCGGATTATTCCAGAATATCAACAACTGCGGTTTGATGGGAAACCTTACTGCAATCATCCAGACAAATCTTGTGGAACCAGGCACTTATTCATTAAATACCTGGACCGAAATCGGTGCAGGGAATTACACCCTTACCATTCAGCCTGATGCCACAACCCTGCGAGTCATATCCGGAACAGCTGTTGCATCAAATAGTCCCATGATCAATATAAGCGGAGCCGGCAGGGTCAGGATCGACGGGGGAAGCGGCAAATACCTCCTGTTCAGGAACACCAATTCAACTGCGTTTTTTACCGGTCCTACAATACAGTTCACCAATGGTGCAACCAACGATACTTTAAGAAACTGTACCATTGAAAACAACGGAACAACTTCAGCACAGGGTTCGGTTACCATCGGAAGTGCAGGCACCAACAATATCTGCATAGCGAACTGCAGCTTTCATGATGCGACTGCAGGAACCACCGGGTTCCCGTACAATGCCATTTATTCAAATAGTGCGACCAATACACTTAACCTTCAGGCAAACAATATTTACAACTGGATCAATGGGGGCATATATCTTACAAATGCTGCAAGCGGCTGTATCATCAATGGAAACAGCCTTTATGAAACTTCTGTTCAGAGCAGTTCACTGTATGGCATCTATGTAAATGCAGGCAGTGGGCACACCATCACCAACAATAATTTCGGGGGGTCAAATCCCGGCAGGACAGGAGCTGCCATGACCACTTCAGCCGGACTGTATGGAATCTATCTTTCAGTGGGAGTCGCTTCGCCGACCAGTGTTCAGGGGAATACCTTGTCAAATTTCGGGACCACCGGGAACAGCAGTACAGCAACAGCCTACGGAATATATGCGGTTAACGGCAACATCAACATAGGAAACATAACGGGAAATGTGTTCGGTGGCGGCGCTTTGCCTTCAGATACCATCCGTAACGGTTATGATAACGGCATTATTTATTCACAAAGCCCGGGCATCGTTAATATTGAGAACAACACCATCGGCAATGTAAACTATTACAGGGGCAGTAACGACCGTACGGCAGGAATGTACATAACGGCAGGAACCGTTCATGTGAAGAACAATATTATCCGTGATTTCAAAGGCAACAGTACTGGAACCTCCAATGCATACTTGTTGGAAGGGATCCATCTGAACTCCAGCGGTACGCTTACGAGCCCGGTTATTGAAGGAAATACGATCAGCAATATCTGGAATTCCAATCCCGGCACTGCAGCCTATAATGTGATTGGCATCAACCTGCAAACCTCCAATGTTCCGAATGCCGTGGTCCGCAATAATAAAATCAGCAACATCTACTCCATCGGCACTGGAACGGGATCCAATTCACCGCTGATTTACGGTATTTTTAACGGTGGAACCAACTCCAGTGTTTACAACAACATCGTAATCCTGGGTCAAAATCCCGGTGCTCCCGAAAGCCGCATTTACGGGATCATTGATAACGGCACCACCACTTCAACCTATTACTTCAATTCTGTCAATATCAGCGGAACAGGATCGGGGACCAACAGCAGTTTCGCATTTTACGCGAATGCAAATAATACGTACACTGTAAAAAACAACATTTTCAGCAATGTGAGAAGCGGCGGGTCGATCAAACCCTGCGCAATCGGTACCTATTCCTCAGGATTATCCATTACCGGCAACTATAACGACCTCTATACTACAGGTACACCCCTCGGCTTATGGGGATCGACAACCTGCACAGACATTGCCGCATGGAGAACGGCATCTTCACAGGATGCAAACAGCATCTCGGGAGATCCTGATTTTGTGAGCCTGACCGATCTTCATATAAATGGCACAATGGGTAGCCCGGTTAGCGATGCCGGAGTTACAATTCCTTCCATTACCACTGACTTTGACTATGAGATAAGAAACAGCCCTCCGGATATCGGGGCCGATGATTATACTTTACCGGCAAGTGTAAACACCTCCTTGGCCAGCCAGCTTAGTTGTACCTCAGCAACTCTGAACGGTACAATAAATCCCAACAATGAAACGGTCGCCGTTTCATTCCAATACGGGACAACCACTTCATACGGCAATTCGGCTGCAGCAACCCCGGCAACCCTCTCCGGCACGACAACAACCCCTGTCAGTGCGCCCCTGACTTCTCTTAGTTCCGGGACTCTTTATCATTACAGAGCTGTAGGGATGGTTGGGATTATTCCTTTTTATGGAAGCGACATGACATTCACAACCGGCGACCAGGCAGGTTCTGCGGGGGTAATCTCCGGTCTGACCAGCGTTTGCAAGGGAACCAGTGGAGTGACCTATTCGGTACCTTTAATCCCGTATGCCTCATCCTATAACTGGATCGTACCTGCCGGAGCTACCATTTCTGGAGGGTCAGGCAGCAATATCATAACCGTCAATTTTTCAGCCGGCGCCGTCAGCGGGAACATATCGGTAAACGGTAGCAACAGTTGCGGGATCGGTTCTGCATCAACACTCCCTGTTACACTAAATGACCGTCCGGTTCCTGTTGTTTCAGGACCGGCAAGTGCCTGTGTCAATTCAACTGCTAACGTTTATGCCACTCAACCCGGGATGACCGTATATTTATGGAATGTTTCTGCGGGCGGGACAATAACCTCAGGGGGAGGTTCATCTGATAATTCGGTAGCCGTGACCTGGAATTCCGCAGGACCTCAAACGGTAAGCGTTTCATATACCAATACCAACGGATGCACAACGGTTTTACCATCTGTGTACAATGTAACCGTCAACCCGCTTCCGGTGGCCACTATTTCTGGTCCTGCCATTGCATGCCCGGGTTCCGCCGGCAACGTTTATACTACCGAGGCAGGAATGACCGGTTACTCATGGATCGTTTCCGTTGGGGGTACCGTTACATCCGGCGGTGGGTCTTCGAACAATGCTGTCACAGTGACCTGGAATACTTCAGGGCCGCAAACGGTAAGTGTTTCCTATACCAACGCCAATGGCTGCATCCCGGTTTCACCGGCAACCACAAATGTGAACGTAAATTCCGTGATAGTCCCTTTCCTTACCGGACCTGCAAATGCCTGCGTAAACTCCACAGGAAATATTTATACCACCCAGGCAGGAATGACTGCTTATACTTGGAGTGTCTCGGCGGGAGGCATTATAACCGCAGGAGGGACTTCAAACAGCAATACAGTTATCGTTACATGGAATACAGCAGGCCCTCAAACTGTAACAGTAAATTATACTGCAGGCAGTGGTTGCACCTCTGCTTCCCCGGGAACATACAATGTTACGGTTAACACGCTTCCAGTGCCATCATTATCAGGCCCTTCAGCATGCTGCGCAAACTCGGCCGGAAATGTTTATACTACGCAGGCAGGAATGTCAGCTTACACATGGTCTGTTTCCCCCGGAGGCACTGTTACCGCCGGAGGGACTGCTTCAAGCAATACCATCAACATCACATGGAATTCAGCAGGAGCGCAAACAGTTGGTGTTTCTTACACCAATTCAAACGGTTGCACTTCTGCTTCGCCTGCAACATACAATATCAATGTCAATCCGCTCCCGGTGCCGGCTCTTTCAGGTCCTGCTGCTGCATGTATCAATTCAACAGGAAATGTATATACTACCCAGGCGGGAATGACCGGATATAGCTGGATCGTATCTGCAGGAGGTACCATTACCGGCGGCGGAACATCTTCGAGCAGCTCCGCCACAATAACCTGGAATTCAGCAGGGGCGCAAACGGTAACCGTTTCCTATACCAATGCAAACGGATGCACAGCCGCTTCACCTTCTACCTATAATGTAAATGTCAATTCCCTCCCGGTTCCAACAGTATCTGGTCCGGCAACTGCATGTATCAACTCGACCGGCAACATCTATACAACCCAGGCAGGTATGACAGGGTATACATGGAATGTTTCCCCGGGAGGTACCGTGACAAGTGGCGGAACTTCAACCAGCAGCACAGTTACAGTAACCTGGAATAATGCCGGTGCACAAACGGTAAGTGTTTCCTATACCAATGCCGCAGGATGCACAGCCTCGTCTCCAGCATCATACAATGTCACGGTTACTCCTCTTCCGGTGCCTTCACTTTCGGGACCTATAACAGCCTGCATCGGCACTGCCGGAAATTTTTATTCCACACAAGCCGGGATGACGGGATATACATGGAATGTCTCTGCCGGAGGAAGCATAACAAGCGGTGGAACTCCTGCAAGCAACACTGCAACAGTGACCTGGAACACAGCGGGTCCCAAGACTGTGAGTGTCTCCTATACCAATGCCAACGGGTGTACGGCAGCCTCTCCTGCCAGTTACAATGTCACGGTGAACCCTCTCCCGGTCCCGGTAATTTCCGGCCCGGCCTCAGCTTGTATTAATTCTGCCGGGAACGTATACACTACCCAGGCCGGAATGACAGGGTATACATGGGTTGTATCCTCAGGAGGGACAATCACCGGCGGTGGAACCCCGTCGAGCAATACGATAACGGTTACATGGAATACTTCAGGACCTCAAACCGTTAGTGTTTCTTACACCAATTCCAATGGCTGCACCGCTGCATCAGCAACCAATTATAATGTCACTGTCAACACTCTTCCGGTCCCGACGCTTTCCGGGCCAGCCAGTTCATGCCTAAACTCAACAGGGAATATTTATACCACCCAGGCCGGGATGACAGGGTATTCATGGAATGTTTCAGCCGGTGGAACAATCACCGGCGGCGGAACCGCAACCAGTAATACTGCAACGATAACATGGAACACGACCGGTGCGCAATCTGTAAGTTTATCTTATACGAGCGCCACCGGATGCCCCGCAGCCACCCCGGCAATCTATAGTGTAACCGTTAACCCGCTTCCATCACCTGTCCTGTCGGGGCCATCAACCGTATGTGCCTCGTCGGCCGGTAATGTTTACACTACCCAGGCAGGAATGACAGGATACGCATGGACGATATCTGCCGGAGGCACCATAACCGCCGGAGGGAACTCATCCAGCAATTCAGCAACTGTTACCTGGAGCGGATCAGGGCCACAATGGATAGCTGTGAATTACATCAACAGCAACGGTTGCACTGCAGCATCGCCATCGACCTATAATGTGAACGTAAACACGCTTCCGATCCCAACGATCACCGGGCCGGCCAGCATATGTGCAGGCTCTGCCGGAAATGTATACACTACCCAGGCAGGGATGACGGGATATAGCTGGACGATCTCTTCCGGGGGTACTGTAACCGCCGGAGGAATTTCTTCGAGCAATACGGTAACTGTGACATGGAATACAGCAGGGAGCCAAACTGTAAGTGTGGCTTATACAAACACTAACGGATGTACTTCGGCTTCGCCATCCACCTATAATATAACTGTGAACCCACTTCCGGTCCCGGCAATTTCAGGTCCGGCAAGCGTTTGTGTGAATTCAACCGGGAATGCTTATTCCACCCAAACCGGAATGACAGGGTATACCTGGAATGTTTCGGCCGGGGGAACCATTACTGGCGGAGGGACCTCTTCAAGCAGCACTGCAACGGTTACCTGGAACACAGCCGGTGCGCAAACCGTAAGTGTTTCTTACACCAATGCCGGAGGATGCAATGCAGCTTCCCCGTCGGTATACAATGTAAGCGTGAATACGCTGCCAATCCCAACAATAGCAGGTCCAACCTCAGTGTGTGAAAGTACAACCGGGAATGTTTATACCACCCAGGCGGGGATGACAGGCTACGCATGGACCATCTCAGCAGGCGGAACAATTACCTCCGGTTCAGGAACAAATACGATCAGCGTTTCCTGGAATAGTGCTGGCTCCCGTAATGTTTCTGTAAATTATTCCAATGCAAACGGTTGCACCGCCGCCGCTCCTTCAGTTTATAACGTTACCGTTAGCCCAAGGCCGGTTGCCGTGATAAATGGTCCGGCTTCAGCGTGCGAGGGAAGTACAGGCAATATCTACTCCACCCAGGCAGGGATGACAGGCTATTCCTGGACGATCTCACCGGGAGGTACAATAATTTCCGGTACCGGAACCAGCAGCATTACTGTAACATGGAATTCTGCAGGCTCACAGAGTGTCACGGTCAATTATACCAACGGTTCAGGATGCCAGGCTGCTTCACCCGCAACTTATGCAGTCTTTGTCAATCCCATGCTGGTACCTGTAATTACGGGCCCCGCATCGGTATGTGCAGTTTCAACCGGTAATGTTTATTCGACACAAGCCGGAATGACAACATACAACTGGACCGTTTCATCAGGAGGCGTGATCACTTCCGGGTCAGGAACAAATGCGATCACGGTAACCTGGAATACGATAGGAGCCGAGACAGTGAGCGTGATCTATACCTCGCCCACGGGATGCTCCCCTGCAATTCCAACCGTTTACAATGTGACCGTAGGCCAGATGCCTGCTCCCACGATAACGGGAAGCACAAATCCTTGCCAGAATTCCGGGTATTACAATTATAATACCGAAGGAGGGATGAATAATTACCTGTGGACCATTTCTTCCGGCGGCTCCATTATCTCAGGGGAAGGCACTGATATGGTTCAGGTCAGCTGGAACTCAGCAGGGGTACAGTGGATTGCCGTAGATTATACTAACCAGAGCGGATGTACTGCAACATCACCAACGCAGCTTGACGTCACGACAAATCCCCTGCCTGATCCGGCGGGTAATATCACCGGCACTCCTGTTTTATGTGCAGGAACTTCAGGAGTCGTCTATTCCTGTGCGCCAATCAATAACACGACGTATTATGTATGGCAACTGCCTGCAGGGGCAAGCATTGTAAGCGGTGACGGAACCACCACGGTCACGGTGGATTTCTCATCGGGTGCATCAACGGGAAACATCATTGTTTATGGGAACAACCTGTGCGGAAACGGAAATGCATCTTCTCCCTTCAGCGTTACAGTTAACCCTGTTCCTGCCACTCCCGTGGTGACTTTGGCAGGTGTTTTGCTTACCAGCAGTGCTGCCAATGGTAACCAGTGGTATTACTCCCCGGTTCAGGGTGGTTCGGGTACCCCTCTGCCGGGTGCAACCAGTCAGTCGTATACTGCAAATCAGGATGGATGGTTCTGGACAGAAGTGACCCTTAATGGCTGCAGCTCCGACTCTTCCAACCATGTTTATGTAGGTACTGTCGGAATGCAGGAGCCCTGGGCTGTAAATGTCAACATTTACCCTGTCCCCAACAATGGCAAATTTATTGTTTCAATCACACTGCCTTCCCAGGAAGAATGTGCAATCAGGGTCATGTCGAACCTGGGTGTAACAATCTTTGAACTCAGGAATATCCCGGTAAACGGTCATTTCGAACAGCCTGTCGACCTGGGTTATGTTCCAAGTGGTGTATATTTTGTTGAAATCAAAGGAGACAAATCCCAGATCATACGAAAGGTGGTGGTCGGGCAATAGAACATCAACAGTAAATCATGATGTTATCGAAAACAATGGCATGAATCCCTGGGGTTCATGCCATTGTTTATTCTACTATCGGGTTGACTGGTGGTGTTTCAGGATCAAGCGGAATTTCCGCGGTGAAGGTAGCAAAGCATAAAATTCACATTTTGTATCCATTTCGTTACCGCACATCACTTTTTTCATTTTGCATAAGATTAGGGTTACAAAGTTACAGAATGCGATAAATTGCTAAAAATATTAAATAAAAGAAAAGCCACCCTTTCGGAGCGGCTTCGCGAGTAAGACGAGTTATGTTTTGAGTTTAGATCCCATCTGAAAAATCAGCGACAGAGGGTGTAACAGGAGCAAGAGCACTTAGGTTGATAGTTTCATCCTCTGAAGAAAAATCGGCTTCACTTGGTGTAACTGGTGCCAATGCTGTGATATCAATAATCGTTTCTGAGATAGCATCCGAAAAATCTGCTTCAATCGGAGAAACTGGTGCAAGGATGAAAGCAATAGCAGTTGCATCAGTAGTTTCTTCAAATGTTGCTTCTACAGGAGCACTGGGTGCCAATGAAGTGAAAAACGAATTGATTTCGGTTTTCACTGCGGCTCCGTCATTACTTGCGAAGAGAACATTCATCGAGAGGGTCAGAACTGCTGCTAAAATTATCGTTGTTGCTTTCATTTTTTCGTGTTGTTTGTGTTTGACGAGGCAAAGATATATCGGTTTGAGGGGGTGGTACAGGTATGTTCGGTTGACGGGGGAGTATTCCCGATGAATTGAGGATAGAAATCGGTGAACCTGATCGGGGGATTTGACAGGTTGAGGCTAGCATTTATTAATATCTCAGGAAGTACCCGGTTATTACCTGAGGGATTATCCGGTAAAACTTTCTGCAATCCCAAAAGACGAGCAAGCTGATAAACCGATTCTGTCTTGCCGGTCCCCTGGGGGGCGAAGGTGTGTATTTGTCAGACCTGACACATACTAAGAATACCTTTTAGTATTCTGCTACATTGATGAAAGAACTGCCGGATGACGGGATCCGGCTATTGAACAATAAGTTTCTTCATTTCTATACGATCCGGGGTACGGATCTTCAGGAAATACACCCCCTTGGGGAGCCCTGAAAGATTTATCCTTACTGACTTTCCATCCCATTCATACTGGCCGACCATCGTTCCGGTCATGGTAAGAAGCTGGATCGGGAAAGATTGTTTTGCAGGAGAACTAAAAGTATAAACTTCGACACTCCCGCTGGCAGGATTCGGCCGGACGCTGAAACAGGAAGCCGATGATTGCCGGTTATCCATTCCGGTCAATAACGGGTTCTCTGCGAAGACGACCAGGTTGCAGGCTACATCCAGGGTTGGGTTGAATCCATCGGCGCAATTGCTGCAGGTGACACCTGTTACGCAATCGGGATGGTTAGGATTACAGAGGTCGATATAGTTTTCATAAAAGACATATTTCAACTCCACATTGTTCCCAGTGACATAAGGGGTCATGTTGTAATCAAACCACTGAGCAATGGCACCCGGGCACCAACCGGCCCGGTCATTATACCATGTCCCGTTCTGAGGCTGGCAGCCATCGGGGTTAGGATTGCAATCGTACCAGTTATGCTGAGCAAAGGTTTTTACACCGTTTACCCAGATGTTGTGGGTGGCGTTGTAAAATTCTGCAGCATTGCCGGTATTCAGGGTGCCCCATCCATGCCCGGTAGAGATGAGTTTCAATTTGGCGGCAACAGCATCCACGGGAAACTCATAGTTTTTGACCTCTACGGGCTGGAGATTGCCATATTCGCCGAAAGGATAGATGTCATTCCACACTTCATGGACTGAGCTGTATAAATATTCCGGGGTTCCCTTGGTATAGGTCAGGGTCAGCTTATAATTATACCCATTGTCGAGTGTGCTGCAATTAAACCTGAATTCTGCCTTTCCCAATAACAATGACATATAATCCGTTAGATCAATGTTGTGTGAACAAGGAACGCCATAAGGAGTGATATAACGGATGATCTCATACCAGTTGCCGTCATGACCTTTCAGATCCACGCTGGCCACCCTGTCCCACTCGCCGCAGCCTCCGGTAGGACATGTCACCGTAAGTTTCCCCATTATCTTGTTAAAGGCGCCAAGATATGAGGGCAGGTTGGCAGCAACGGTTTGGGTGACATTATTTGGATTCAGCCAAACATTTTCCGCTGCTACAATTTCCATGTCTGTCGCATCGGGGACAACATTTATGTTGGTTGATACATCCGCTGAAGCTCCATAATTATTGGTGGAAACTATTTGGAGGGTGTAATTTCCCCAGTCGGGCGGAGTCCACCAGGCAATAAAGTGTCCGTTATTAAAAGTCTGAGCGGGAACCGTCTCCCCGTTTATCTTGAATTTTACGTCCGCGACACTGAATAAGGGCGGGTAACCGATTGTGGAATATGTCGACAACAGGATTTTTGAAAGTGAAGGAACAAACACGTCGCCGGCAAGCGGGTGTCTGACATCAATTTCCGGTACATATGTCATGGGATCAAGTACCATGAACTTGTTAACAACCGGATTTGCAGGATTGTAACTGGAATTTCCAGGCTGTGTCGCCTCGATGGTCACTTCGCCCGGAGCACCTGTAAGTGTCACCGTATTGCCATTGATCGTGGCAGGTCCGGATAACACTTCGAAAAACACCTGGAGGCCCGATGTTGCTGTTGCCTGGATATCGAAGGGAGCGTCGGTGGTAAGATGGGGTGGTATCTGTGGGAAAGAGATGGCCTGGAAGCCTGGGTCGAGTGTGCAACCGAAATTGGAAGTCTCACCTGTCATGGCGAAATTCATCAGGTCGGCGTCCCGTTCGCCGGTTCCGATCTCGCAAGTCAGCTTGTTGATGGTGGTATTGTTGCCACCCGGCACACCCTGGTTGAACTTGTAATACAATTGCAGGTTGGTTTCGGTGCCTGTGAGTTCATTGGCCATAATATCCTGGATCTCTGTTTGTGTCAGCGCCTTATTCCAGACGGAAACCTCATCGACCTTGCCGCCATAGACAAAGTTAAAACCACCCAGCACACTTTTGCCAATCGCAAAATTTACATTTGTACCAACGAAATTTCCCGATGCGGCACTGCTTCCTTTCAGATTCCCATTCACATACATTTTTACGGAGGTCCCGTCGTAAATCCATGCAATGTGCTGCCACACCTGCGGAATGATCGTGTTGGCCGGTGCGACATATTCGAATAACCCTGCTGTTGTAACCAGGCGGCATTCCATGACCCCGCCATTCAATTGGATCAGGTAGAATTCTGCCGTACCCGATCCTGCACGAAACCCCATATAACCCTGTCCGTAAGCAAGGGCATCGCAATTGAACCATCCGGTCAAAGAGAGATGGTTACCTCCCGACACATATTGTGAACCGTTTGGCAGCTGGACAAAATCATCCACCTTGTCAAAATGCAGGCACTGGTTCGATTGTGAAATCAACAGGAACGGCTGCAACATCAATAAAAAGAGCAGCATCACACTTACACTGAGATTTAACTTTTTCATAAGGTTGGAATTTTAATAACCGATTTAATATTTTAATTTTTTTTCATCTGACAAACAAAATGACAAATCCTTTTGTAAAAAAAAGCATTGCTTGCATTGTTCGCATTGTTTGCATTGTTTGCATTGCTTGCATTGTTTGCATTGCTTGCATTGTTTGCATTGCTTGCATTGCTAAGGTATCCACCATATCTTATTCCCAAAATCATCCCCCCCCTGGTTTGCGATTGCCTGGGCACAATTGGCCCCGTTGTATTCTACCTCCGAAGGTGGATAGGGCAACCGGAAATGGCTGATCGGAAGCCCTTCACGCGGGGTCTTGCCGGTACGTCGCGCCAAAGCGTAAGCCTCCCACGGCTGGCGGAAAGCATCCAGCATCCACTGGGTATAGATGAATTCCAGTTTCTCCTCCTCTGTTGCGGCATTCCAGCTACCATAACGCATCAACACCGAGGATGCATTCAGCCCTTCGGGAATGGGGACCATTTCGGGAAATGTCATCCCCGATAAGGGAAGTTTTGAATTTTTCGCTACCTGCATCCACCATTCAACCGATGAATTAACTCCATTCATGTATTCAATGTCTGCGATATCTTTGTCCATTGCGACACCTATTCCCCTGAAATACGCCTCTGCCTTTAAAAAATGGACTTCCGCACCGGTGATGAGGATAATAGGCATATAATTAATATCTGCGATGATAAAATAATCAAATGGAGAATAACGGCAAGTCTCTCCTTTGATACTGTACGAGCCGGTCTGGTCTCTGTGGCTGTCATATGGGATCCCGCCTTCAGAAGGGGTTGAGGCATCCGGGATCTGCGGATAGGGCTTCCACTGACTGTTGTTGTTCGTTTCGAAAAATATATAGGCACGCGGATCGAAGATCCCGCTTCCATCGGTACTGTCGTGATCCGACAACCTTTGCCAGATGTTTGACCCCATCCTGAGGTTCTTATGCTCCCTGAAAGACCAGCTAAGGCTTTCATTTTTGAATCCGATGGCTGCAGGCCACAAACAAGCGCTTTCGAGCAATGGACCACCAAGGTCATACCCAATAAAAACAGGCTTGTTGTTTTCAATAATCTCCTTAATGATCGCGTCGGCAATAACAGGCTCCTTTTCCTCGATTCGCATGGCATGCCTAAGGCGGAGCGAATTGGCCAGTTTCCTCCATTTCACCATATCACCATTGAAAAGCTTGTCGAACCCGATGAACGACTTATAAGGTTCAATGAGCGGGGCTGATTCATCAATATTTTCATCGGCCCATTTTAAATCATCCAGCAGGGAGAGATAAATGTTCCTTTGTTTATCAAATTTGGGACGAAGGTAGTCGAGGTTCTGAAACCCGTACCCTGCCTGGCTGAAAGGAATGTCACCGAATAAATCTGTAACCTTAAAGGTCTTCAACGCCATCATGATTTTCAACATGGCCTTCATGTTCCCCAGGCCGGCTGTGCTGTCATATTTACTGAAACGTTTTTGGAGTTCCCGTATCTCGGGTAATGCACCATAATAATTGCTCCAGATCTCTTCCGTGCCCAGGGTGAAATTTCCCCAGCCCTCCTTGGTCAATGCAGCAAGCTGGGTTTGTTTATAAAGGATCTCGTTGTTTATATAAAATTGTTCATTCCAACCCAGTTGCAGCGTGGAGACCACTTCGTTGAACAGGGAGCCGTCGCTGGCTGTTGTGAACGAACTGGGGTCGGTGTTGATCTCTTCAAAATTCTTCCTGCAGGATACCAGGGATACCAATAGTACTAATAACAATCCGGCTGATTTGTATCTCCAATTCATGTGTTAATAATTTCTATTTTAATGGTCACATGGAATACCCATAATTATCATTCACGGTTTGCATGAACTTTATTCGTATGGGTATTTCATGTGATAATATTTATTTTTTCGGGTCACATGGAATACCCATAATTATCATTCACGGTTTGCATGAACTTTATTCGTATGGGTATTTCATGATCCAATGGTTATTTTTTTATTCGTCAATCGTAAATCATGCACATTCGTAATTTTTAAAAAGATGCCGTTATGCCAAAAGTTAGCGACATGGTACCAGGGAGCGATCCCCACTCAAATCCCTGGGCATTGCCTGAACCCATAATTCCTTCAGGGTTGATTTTATCGGGCAGCGTAGTGTAAATGTAAAACAGGTCTCTGCCTACAACTGACAAGGTCAATCCCTGGAATACCTTCAACTTCCGGATGAGCCGGTTCTGAAATGAGTATGACAGGGATATTTCCCTCATCTTCACCCATGTATTCTCAAGAATTCCGGGAGTGGAAAGCAGTTTACCCCATCCCCCGGCATTGGGCAGATATTTGTAGTAATAATGCACCACCGTATTATTGGGGGTTCCGTCTGCATGAACTCCGTCGAGGATGACACCAATGTTTGATGTTTTGCCGGCAGGATCTGTATAGGGCAATCCTCCGCCTTCCCTTTCCAGTAAAGTTTCGGGACTTTGCCCGGTTTGCAGGGAGATCACATAGGAACCGCTATAAATATCCCCTCCCCATTTTGTGTCAATCAGCACGCCCAGCCTGATTCCTTTATAAACAAATTCTGTTTGCCAACCGGCAACAAAGTCGGGCGAGGCATTCCCTATCGGCACACGGGTATCGGTGATCAGGTATTTTGTTCCTTCATCATTTACAATCCGCTTTCCATTTTCATTGTAAACATAATCGTAGCCATAGATCGTCCCATATTTATCCCCTTCGCGCAATGCCATCGACGGTCCGTTCAGGCCCCAGATATCTGCCAGCGGATATATCTTGGCATTATCACCCAGGCTTTTCACCATATTAATGTTTTTGGAAAAGTTGATGGTTGACTTGATCATGAAGTTCTTTGTCTGTACGGGAACAGTGTTCAATATGATCTCGATACCGGTATTGGTGATCACTCCTTCGTTGGTTGATATCCCTGTTGCACCTGAACTGACCGGGACCGGAAGGTTGTTCAGTATCTGGGAATAGCAGTATTTATTGTAATAGGTGAAATCAAGATCAATACGGCTTTCCAAAAAACCAAGGATGGCTCCAACTTCCCAGGTATTCACCCGTTGCGGCAACAAACGGTAGGGTGGAATGACCCCCGGGAATGAAGCGGTCTGATCTCCCCCGAATATTCCTGAACTATAATTGAAATCGAGCATATAGGGATCCGTATCGGTAGCCGAGTTTGCAAAAGCCCCCCTGAGTTTGACGAGGCTCAGCCATTTGACCGATTCCTGCATTTTTAACGCCTTCGAAGCAATAAAACTTAAGGATACCGAAGGATAAAAATAGGAGTTGCTTTCACTCGGCAGCGTGGAAGACCAGTCATTTCTCCCGGTCAATTCAAGGAACAGGTAATCGTCCCAACCCATGTTCAGATAAGAGAACACTGAATTGGTTCTTTCCCTGACCAATGATTCCCCGGGTGTCATACTCCCCGGTGAATCTCCGGGAATGCCCACAACCACCTCGCCCTTGGCATTGGTGTAATAGGTGGGAGAAGTGAAATTGTCGAATGTATAACGGTTCGGAAAATACCATGTCCCGGAATGTCCCCTGATCTCATACAGATAGTAGTTCCACCGGTTGGCCCCGAGTGTAAATTTCACATCCAGCTTTTTATGCAGGAATCCCTCCTTGTTTGCAGTAATCAAGCCTTCAAAAATATCGGAATAGGTCCTGTTGAGACTATTGGCATAATAACCGTTTTGGATGCCCAAAGGATCTGTAGGTTTGTTTTTTGTAGTGTATTGGTCAAGGTTGAAATCCCGTCCTGCCCTGCCTGTCAGGTTGAGCCACGGAGTAATGTCATAGGTGAGCGTGAGTGCACCGATATACTTATCCCTTTTCAACGAGGTGCTGTTGTTGTAATAGTCCCACCACAGCGTTGGCTTGATATAAAGAAAGGGGTAGCCTTCCTGGGGATTCTGCGATCCGTCGGGCATTGCATAGTATTCCTTGTCGAGCCCTTTGTAACTTCTGGGCCATGAATACAGGAATCCTTTGCTGAATGATTCTTCCGATTCGCCAAGCATCGGACTGTTCAACCTGTTGAAATTGATATACGACAAAGAAAGATCGGCAAATATTTTGGAGGAAATCTTTAAGCCTGCCCCCAGGTTGATGGTTGTCCGGTTAAAATTGCTGTTGCTGAGGATGGAATTATTGTCCTGCCGGCTGATGGATACCCGCAGGGTTCCTTTGTCATTCCCTCCGGAGGCCGAAAGATTATACGTTTGGGTAGACCCATCCTGGAAAACTGATTTGTAGTTATCGGGCTGCGGAGCGTAAGACCGCATTTTGCCATCCCACCATCTTACCATCTCTCCGTTCATTTTCGGGCCCCAGGAGACTGCCGATCCGTAATATCCGAACTCCTCCGTCGTTGAGCGGGTATCACCCTGCTGGTTGATGACCAGGTTATCGGTTCCATAAACACCGGGATAGAGCATGGTATCGCCATCCATCGGAAAGGAAGGAGGCGTGAACGAGATCGGTCCGCCTGCGCCATAGGTGTTTTGCATCTCACGGAACCTGTAGGGATGGGTCCACTTATAGCTGTAACTGAAGGTAACGCCGAGCCCCTCCTGCTTTTTCCCGCGCTTGGTAGTGATCAGGATAACCCCGTTTGCTCCCCTGGAACCATAGAGGGCCGATGCAGCGCCTCCTTTCAGCACGTTATACGTTTCAATATCGAGTGGATTGATATCAGCGATCGGGTTGCCCCAGTCGATTCCCCGGCCTATATTCTCCTGCCCCGGAATGTTTTCGAGCGGGACATTATCCACCACGATCAGGGGCTGGTTTTTCCCTCCCAGGGTATTGTTTCCCCTGATCACTACGCGTGTGGAGCCCCCCTCCACACCGTCGTTCTGTGATACCTGCACCCCAGCCACACGGCCGGTCATGCCATTCAGGACATTAGGCGTATTTGACAAGACAACTGCCTCCGCTTCAATTCGTTGTGTTGAATACCCAATCTCGCGCTGCTGGCGCTTGACCCCGAATGCAGTAACCACTACCTCGTCAAGTTCCTTAGCTGAAACCAACAGTATCACATCAATCTCCAATTGCATTCCAACCCCGATTTCACGCGTTTCATATCCGATAAAACTGAATTTCAAAGTGTCTTTTGGCGTAACTCCAGGCAGTGTGTAATTGCCCTCAATGTCGGTGATAGTACCTTTCAGGGCTCCTTTGATGATAACAGAAACACCGGGTATCCCTAAAAAATCTTCATCCGATGTTACTTTGCCTTTTATGGTTACTGTTTGAGAGTATATCAGATTGCTGAGTGCTAAGAAAACAGTGAGTAAAAGTAATTTGACCTGCATGGGGCGTTTGATTTTGATCAATCAGGATTCACTGGCTTCAAAGATATTAAAAATAATATAGAAAACACACTGCTGTTATGTGAGTGGATGAATCTGTAACTTTGCCGCAAAAATAAATTTGCATAAAGATGAAGACAAAGAAAGTAGAACTGGTAATGCAACCACCTGAAATACATTGGGTAGGCGATGGCTTCAGGGTGCATAATTTTATTCCCGGCGGGTTTCATCTCGAAATGGAACGAATGAATCCTTTTATTTTACTCGATTATAACTCAAAATATTATTTTCCGCCATCAGATAAACCCAAAGGTGTTGGCGTACACCCGCACAGGGGATTCGAAACAGTGTCCATTGCTTACAAAGGCAGGGTTGCCCATCACGACAGCAGCGGTGGAGGAGGGGTGATTGGCGAAGGTGATGTACAGTGGATGACTGCTGCATCGGGAATCCTGCATAAAGAATATCACGAAAAAAATTGGAGCAAACAGGGAGGAGATTTTCAAATGGTTCAGTTGTGGGTGAACCTTCCTGCCAAAGATAAAATGTCGGATCCAAAGTATCAGCCCATAACCAATGAAATGATGGGTAAAGTTCAATTACAGGACAATGGCGGCATCCTTGAAATAATTGCAGGTTCATACCATGGAATCCAGGGAGCAGCGAGCACTTTTACTCCGATACACCTGATAAATGCAAGGCTCAATAAAACCGGGAATGCCATATTTGATTTTCCGGCAAGTTACAATACTGCACTGTTGGTAATTGAAGGCAGCATCATTGTCAATGAAAATGAAATGGTACCGGCTGATAATTTAGTGTTATTTGAAAACAAAGGCGAAATTATTACCATTTCTGCTTTAGAAAACAGCATTGTACTTTTAATGAGCGGTGAACCGCTGAATGAGCCTATTGCAGCTCATGGGCCATTTGTAATGAACACACGGCAGGAAATCATGCAGGCTTTTAGTGACTTTAATCAGGGGAAATTCGGGTATCTGGAAGATTAAGCTCCATTCATTCCTCTTTACTGCGAAGATCCTTTGCCATTTCCTCCCGTTACTGTATGACCTGGCATTTAACAAGGAAAACGAAAGTATCAGCTTGTTCAATGATAAACTTGTGGGAGGTTCGCTTAGCATGACATTGATTAAAATTGATAACGCTTAATTTATAAACAAACTTAATTATTAAGAAAATGGAACCAAAAATTGCACAAAAAGCGCCCTATGCGGTTGAACTGGAAGCTGGAAAAGAATACCATTGGTGTGCCTGTGGTAGAAGTAACAACCAACCTTTCTGCGATGGAGCTCATCACGGAACCGAGTTCACCCCGGTGTCTTTCGCACCTGAAAAAACAAAAAAAGCATATCTGTGCGGCTGTAAATATTCGGAGAACAAACCGTATTGTGATGGTAAACATGGCAAGCTCTGATTAGTTACAAATAATCCTTCAGTATTCAATTCATTTTAATTTTCAAAAAATTAAAACACCATCCTGAGATTATGAATTATCAATCCATTTACCAGACTGAAGTCCAGAAGAGGCTGAAACCAATTACAGGTTTACAAATTTTAACTCCTGAGGATATCCGGCACTTGCCTGAACTCCTCCAAAAGTACCTCTTGTATGTTGGAGCGGTAGGAAAACCAAAAATTCAAAATGTCCGGGTAGTATTTAATGGCAGCATGAAAAGGAATCTTAAAAGCAACTGGATGCCGATTGCATCCCGGCAATATAATTTCATGGATGAGCCTTCACGTTTCTTTTATATCAGGGCGAAGATGTTCGGAATACCATTTGACGGATTGCATGTTTATGCAGGAAATACAGCTACCATGCAGATCAAAGTGGCTTCGATGTTTCAGGTTGTTGATGCCAAAGGCGACAAGATGAACCACGGTGAAACTGTTACCGTGTTGAATGATATGTGTTTCATGGCACCTGCAGCGCTTATCAGTAAACAGATTCAATGGGAAACAATCGATTCACTCAAAGTTAAGGCAAATTATACCAATGATAAGATTACTGTTTCGGCTGTTTTATCGTTCAATGAAAAAGGTGAATTGGTTGATTTTATATCCGAGGATAGGTATTATTGTGAGGATGGCAAAACTTATCTGAGTTATCCGTGGTCAACACCTATAAGTAATTACAAGGAAATTGACGGCAGAAAGGTACCTACTCATGGAGAAACTGTTTGGCATATCCCAGATGTCGGAGAATTCTGTTACGGGAAGTTTGATTTAAAAGAGATAGCGTACAATTGCGATTCATTTCAAATATAAACACAGGCGATCAAAAACGTCAAAACACAAAAACTATTCTTATGGCATCTGATAGAAGTTTTGTTGAATTCATTGTTGACCAGATTGAAAATGCAGGTCTGATCACTTATAAAAAGATGTTTGGAGAGTATGCTGTTTACTGTGAAGGTAAAGTTGTTGCCCTTATATGCGACAATCGACTTTTTGTAAAACCAACTGGAGGAGGACGAGTATTTATTGGACAAGTCATGGAAGCGCCAGCATATCCAGGAGCAAAACTAAGTTTTCTAATCGATGACAGGTTTGAAGATCGGGAATGGATAAGTAACTTGATCAGGATAACGTATAAAGAGTTGCCTGAACCGAAAGGGAAGAAGAAAAGTAAATGATTTTATATGGAAATAGAAAAAGTAAGAGGTTACGGATTAGCAGCAAGTGATGTTGAAGGCAGTTGGGACTCTGCTATGAAATTAAAAATGAAAAAGGTTGCTTTTAAAACCATAATGAAACAAATCAACTTTTTTCAAAAAATTCAGGTTCTCATTTGGTTTAGTAAAGAGAAAAAAAGATCTGTCAAAATAGATTTGTCGGATTTACGCTCAAAAGGCATGACCAACGAGGCTTTTATTAAGCAACAATTGGAGTATATTTCCCTGTTTTCTGCCCTTGTAAGAGTTTTTGATAAAGATAGGGCATTGAAAATTATGTACAGTGTAATGGATGTTACTGCTGAAGCACTTTTAACGTCACTTCCAGAAAAAGACGATGTGAAACAATTCGGAGATCCGATTGCATTTTTCAGTAAATATCTTGCAGTATTTCCTGAGGCTTCAAAAAAAGCCGGTTGTCACGACATCACCATATCGGAGGATTCAAAAAACTGTGTACAGTTTGATATTAATTGGTGTGTCTGGCTTGAATTGGCAAATCGGATGAATATTCCCGAAGCCTGTATTCCCAATTGCTATGCTGATGATTTAGTCTATCCCGAGTACTTTGAATCTTTGGGCATTAAATATATTCGTACAGGAACTTTGGCACAAGGCTCAAAATGCTGTGATTTCAGATTTGAGCGGAAAATTCTTCCACCGGTTAAATCTCTCAATGATAGGCAAACAACAGGACAGGAGGAATCAGCAGCAGACATCCCAGAATCAGGAAAATAAGTGACAAAGGGTGCATGAACCTGACCCATTTATCATAAGGAATTTTCCCGACGGCCAGAATTCCCATGGTAACACCGCTGGTTGGAAAAATGTTGGTGAAGAGTCATTTCCAAGCTGAAATGCCAGGACTGCCGTTTGGCGGGTGATACCGATCAGATCGGCCGGCAGGTATTATCTATGTAAGGACCAGGAAGAGGATCAGGATCATTGACACGATAATCAGCGTATGCGGGATCTTTTTCTTTTCCATGTTCCGGTTTGCTAAAAGGGTGAAGGAAACTGGTACAATTTTATCTTAATTTTTAATTTTTTACTTTCTTTGTTCAGCTGTTATTTTTTTAATTTGGATATGGTTATATTTGCATTAACGGAAGTCAAACCCAAAACTTAAATCCGGCATGCAGGCCATGTCATCCATTCCGATCCCCGAGGTAGTTGCCGGCACCATGATGGGCTACAAGCAGTTCGTCCCAACACATTGCATTGGGAATCCTTTCTTGTTACGAATTACGATTTTTTAATTTACGATTCACAATCATCTTTCTTTATGGGCAAATCCTTCTTGTTTTTATTTTCTATATGGTTATCAGTGTTAACCCTTCATGCACAAACCACTTCCAGCCCTGTTCCTGCTCCTTTAAAGCATGATTTTGAAGGTATCCTTTCATTCCTCTCCTCCGACTGGATGGAGGGTCGTGAAACGGGTACAAGAGGCGCCTTGATGGCAGCAGACTATATTGCTTCCATGATGCAGCTCAATGGGTTAACACCATATGGTGACGCAGAAATAAAGAACATCACGGGATCTTCGGTAAACCCCGCGCAGACCTTTTTTCAGAGTTTTAAAATAATCAGGTGCCGTGTTGAGAAATCTTCCCTTGAATTGATCAGGAGTTCTTCAGAGGGAGAACCTGTGATCATTTTCGCTCCCGGCACCGATTTTATCGTTGACCCCATTCCGTTTGGCAGGGAAGCTGAGGCTCCGGTTGTATTTGCCGGTTACGGAATTGAAGCCCCGGACATGGGTTACAATGATTATGCTGGTACAGATGTCAGAAACAAGGTAGTTGTGGTTGTCGACGGGTATCCCGGTCATGCGGATACCACTTCCCTGGCCTGGAAAAAGCTGGGCAGGTCATTTGAGGATGATTATGCGACCATAAAGAAGAAATTAAAACTTGCTGAAAAACATGGAGCGGCAGCCGTGGTTTTTGTCGACCCGGATGTTGTGAATAGCAATATAAATGAACCCACATCTGAAGACGGGGCTTTTGAAAATCCTCGTCATTTTTTACCCGGCGATACCGGAAAGCTGAAAATCCCTTGTTTCACCCTGGGAACAGATGCAATTCTGCAGCTCCTGAATGGTACCGGGATCGACCTGCCAGGATTTGAAAAAAATGCTGCCAGAGACTTTTTACCTGCCTCCAGGCCAATGCAGGGCAAGAAACTCAGGTTTTCGGTTACTGTCAGTTCTGAAGAGGTGATGATCCGGAATGTAATTGGAATGATCCAGGGTTCCGACACAACGAGGAACATCATTATCGGGGGACATTATGATCATTTGGGTGTAAGGAAAGGCCAGGTCTTCAACGGGGCTGATGACAATGCTTCCGGTGTGGCTGGTATGCTCGCCCTGGCAAAGGCATGGTCTTCTCATCCCGGAAAACCCTCGTGCAATATTATTTTTGCCGCCTGGATCGGGGAGGAGAGAGGAAAATTGGGAAGCTCCTACTTCGCGATGCATTCGCGGCTGGTTCCCCGGCAGGTTTCCCTGGTTATCAATATGGATATGATCTCGCGGAGTGCACCAGAAGACACTGGCAGGATAGGACTTAGCATCGGAACCATGACCGTAAATAAAGATCTGAGATCGCTGGCAAAAAATGTCAATTCAAAACTTGAGCATCCGTTTGTACTTGAACTCTGGGATGTGACCGGTGCTTCAGGAAGTGATTACCGGCCGTTTTCCGACCGGAAAGTTCCAATCCTGACCTTTCATGCCGGTTTTCCGGATGAATATCATACACCGCTGGATGATTTCGCAAGGGTTGACTTTCATAAGATGGAGCAGATCCTGAAAATAGTGAATGATTGCCTGTGGGAAGCATTGAAAAATCCACCGGAAAGAGAGTAAGCCATTCTCATTTGGCGGCTGGAACGACTCAAAATTCGGGGTGGGTGATCTCACAGGGAAAAGCTCCATTCATTTCTGGACGAAGCTGAAAAAAGTCACAACCAAATGGAACCCTGAAGCAGGAATAAACTGAATGAGCTGAAAAGTAATAATTTAAATCAATCAACCAATGCACCATGAAATAATATCCCAGCAGGAAAAGGAAATAATCAGTAACAACAACCTTGATTACACTTTGTTCTCATGGTCAAAACAGGCAGGCCTGAACCCGATCAGTGTCCATCATGCAAAAGGAGTTTATCTTTATGATTACGATGGGAAGCGGTATATTGATTTTTCATCACAGCTGATGAATGTAAACATTGGTCATGGGCATCCCGCCGTCAGGGAGGCTGTTTCAAGGCAGATGGAAGAGGTTAGCTACGTATATCCCGGCATGATCACCAAAGCAAGGGGTGAACTGGGGAAGAAGTTATCGGAGATCACGCCCGGAAACCTGACAAAGACATTTTTCACCCTCGGAGGAGCAGATTCGGTGGAAAATGCAGTTAAGATTGCAAGGATTTACAGCGGAAGGTTTAAGATAATTACCTTTTACCAGTCATTTCACGGGGCTTCGTATGGTGCTTTCTCAGCCGGAGGCGATCCTCGCCGGCATCCTGTCGACAGCCAGGCGGCACCCAATTTTATTCATGTTGAAAATCCCTATTGTTACCGCTGTCCCTGGAACAGTGAAACACCCGGGGAATGTTCAGATATTTGTTCAGCCCATGTTGAACGGGTGATAAAGTATGAAAATCCCGACAGTGTGGCTGCTATTTTATTTGAAGGGGAATCCGGCACTTCAGGATGTATCAAATATCCGCAGGGATACTGGAAAAAAATCAAGGCCATCGCCGATAAATACGGAATCCTGGTCATTGCAGATGAAGTGATGAGCGGTTTTGGCAGGACCGGAAAAATGTTCGGTATCGAGCATCATGGTGTCGAACCCGATATCCTCTGCATGGCAAAGGGTCTCACCGCAGGGTATATTCCGTTGGGAGGAGTTGTGGTATCTGAAAAAATCGCTAAGTATTTCGACAACAACCCCCTCCCGCTGGGACTTACCTATTCTGCCCACCCGGTCGCATGTGCCGCGGCAAATGCAGTCATTGACATTTATAAAAGGGAACGGCTGGTGGAAAATGCCGCCCTTATGGGAAAGTACATTGAAGAGCGGGTCGGAGAACTGAAAAAGAAGCACATCTCTATTGGCGATTACCGAAACACAGGATTGCTGGGCTGTATTGAACTCGTTAAGGACAGGGAGACCAGAGAGCCTATGGCCCCATGGAATGCAAAGCCGGTTGAAATGGAGATCATGAACCGGGTAGCAGCCAGGATCAGGGAACTGGGAATGTTTACGTTTGTCCGCTGGAACTGGATTTTTACAGCACCTCCTTTATGCATTACAAAAGAGCAGATCGACGAAGGGCTGCGAATCATCTCTGATGCCATTGCATTGGCAGATGTTCATTATTCAGGGACGCAGTAATTCGGTTTTAAATTTACAGGTATACCTGTGGTGTGAATTCTGACTGAAAATGCCAGCGGTAATAAATTGTTTAAAACGTGGAAGATTTTCCCATGAAAATCAATCACCATAACTGGTATTTAATAGTCCCTCAGTATGGCGAGATATGGCCCCAAAAAGAATAACTAAAGAAAAGTGCTAATTTTAAGCGTTGCCCCGTGCAGTGAAAACCGTTATATCTATGATGCAATGACATCAGTCAATAGTCTGGTTCTGTATGGT
>CAIYES010000518.1 GCA_903925275.1 uncultured Bacteroidales bacterium | reverse complement strand
CGCAGAAGAAATGCTGCCGAAGTAGTTGTCAAACCTAAAATTTCCCGAAGCCAGGATGCCTATACGATTTTCCATTCCCTGATGGGCGAGTTGCCTTATGAAGAGTTTTGGATGCTTTTGTTGAACCGGGCAAATAAGATCATGAAAACGGTGAAAGTTTCCGAAGGCGGAATCTCCGGCACCGTGGTTGATCCTAAAAAGATATTCTGCATCGCCCTGGAGAATCATACAACCTCGATTATTCTCGGGCATTGCCATCCTTCGGGGCAATGCACTCCAAGTGAGGCAGATATGAAAATTACAAAGAAGCTCAAAGATGCTGGCGCATTACTTGAAATATCTGTTCTTGATCATATAATTGTTGCCCATGATGTTTATTATTCCTTTGCTGATGAAGGCACCATGTAGGTTTTTTGCCCCGGGAAACCGGGGCTTTTTTAACTTTAAATCCTTACTTCTGGCATATATATTCCAGTGTCACAGTTTCGCCCCAACCCACGACTAAATGATAAATCCTCGAATATCGTTATATTTATTCCTGTTGTCCCGATTGAATGATCATTCCAACAGAAATATTGAATACCATTCATAAAATCGGGATTGAACCAATAATTATACTCACGGAGTACCTATAGGCCAAATGAAATATATTGGCATCACGAATGATATTAATTTTAGGCCAATTTAAATCAATGATTTTCTCCATATTTGCAATACGAATCTATCATCACAATAGAAAATTTCACAAAGGGACGAACAGATTATCAACAATAAAAATTGTCATGAACAATGTTTATTTCAAACACGCAAATGAGATGGTTCATCTCAAAGACTTCAGAGGGGCAATTGCTGAATATTCAAAGGCCATAGAGATTGACCCAAAGCATAAAGATGCTTATAACAACCGAGGATTTGCAAAGAGCGATCTCCTAGATTTCAGCGGAGCAGTGGCAGACTATACCATGGCAATAGAGATTGACCCAAAGTATGCAGAGGCATATAATAACAGAGGTTTAGCAAAAATGAAATTAGACCAAAAAGACAGTGGATGTTTGGACTTAAAAAAAGCCAGAGAGTTAGGTTACGAAGATGCATATGAGGCAATTAAAAAATACTGCAAATGACTCCCTGCAATGGATAGGGATATCTTTGTCTCTCTGATAGCGATAATCTCGAGATAATCTCTCATTCTTACACTGCCGTTCAGTTTGCGGGGATTTTATGTGAGTTTCTCATATATTTGCGATTCCACTGTTTCAACCAAAATCCAGTCTAATCCATCCACCACCTACTGTATATTTCCCCACACAAAAATGACAATCTCCACCAGTTGCCTTCTTTTCTTTCCCCTCCAGTTTTCCACCACCTTTCCCGATTAATTCAGTACCAGTGCATTTCCGATGCGTTTTCTACATGTTTGCATGATCGAGATGAAAAAGAGTAAAATTTCTATGCAAAGGAATAATCTCATTCCGAAAACAGGTAAGTAAAGGATTTTCTCGGCATATCCTCATTTTATTGCGGTATTCCAATTCCTCCTTGACTTCCCCTCCATGAGATTTAATATTCATGCACATAATTTAACCCTAAAAATCTCAGTCATGAAAACATTTGAAAAAAATTACATCGGAAAAGGCACCCAGGTTGCGAATTTATCAATCGTGAAATTCAGTTTCAAACTGTCAGAACTTGCAAAGCTCTCTCATGTGTTCAACGGTGAAGATTACATCACTTTTGAGGTAGCGAAATTGAAGAATCCAGACAGTTTCGGCCACGGATACACAGCTTATGTGAACAAGATGGTTGAAACGCCGGAACCTCAGGCAAGCCTGGTTGAAGATGCTCCCAAGAAAAGCACCCGCAAACCAAAAAGAACGG